>JBFMCJ010000315.1 GCA_040754675.1 Bacillota bacterium | reverse complement strand
CGCAGCATCGATGAGCACGTCTTCGAACCGGCAGGAGCGCCCCGGCACGAAGTGTTGGTGGAGTTCATCGGTAACAGCGTATGCCAGGGAGAGTGCGCCGGCCAGGGGTACTGGATGCCGGTCGTAGCCGGTGCGGCGGGGATGCGGGGTGCAGAGGGCTCTGGTCACGAGGTAGGCCAGGATGGCAAACTCCACGATGTGTGCTGTTTTGCCGAGGAACAGTTCCGCGCCGGGCGACGAGAGGAGCGTCCGGACGAACGGGCCGACTGCATCCAGGCCGGGCAGTACGGCGAGGCGATCCAGCACGAGCAGGGCCACCGGCGTGGCTTGCAGACCCGGCGTGGACGAACCCCAGAAGATCACGGCCGTCCACGCCAGTGGCGGGACCCGGTTGCACAGCAGCCGCACCTGCGCCAGCCTCCCTCCCCGATGGCCCGGGTGCCTGGCCTGTTGGCCCTTACCGAAACGGCAGCGCTAGAGGCGCGCTCCTATGGCGTGAGAGGTGGCACCCAGGCTAAACTCAAAGACGGGCTCTTGGCACCAAGGCAACCCGGCCTTCTCAACCAGCGATTGCAACCAGCGTACCGCATTCGCACGAGATTTTCATCCCCGGTGGCGCCGCGGAGCGGCATGAAGAACTCAAAGCGTACTCGACGCAGTTGAAGCAGTCTCCCCACGAGAGATCCGTCGAGGCAGTCACTCACCTCGCCAGGCCCCGCGGCGCCACAGTGGGTCTTCCCGCAGCCGAAGCTTTCGTCCAAGTCCGCAGGCTGCTGTAACCCGGGCTCCTTGGGTGACATCACACTGCGAAGAATCGGGGACGAAATCGCATGGACCTCCTTGATGTCTTGGAACGACGTGTCCGCAGCCCCTTCCTCCTGGGCGCTGACGTGGTCACGAAAGCCGGGGAAAGCAGAGGGTTGATGGTGGCGGTCCCTCGAACCCCCGTGATATAATGTGGGTAGCACGAGAAACGGACGTAACCTGGAATCGCACCACGAAGAAAGCGCTATGGGACCTGCCTTGCTCGCAGGCCGTGGCCAGCCGCTTGGCATAGCGGTGGAGCAACTATGGGCGGCATCGACGATGCAACAACGCCAAGGAGTCGGCCCTAGCTGCGGTTTCGAGCCCCAGGTCAGCTGCTGTCCGAGGGTGCTGTTCCTGTCCCAACGCCGGATTAAGTCGGGTTATCCGCACCAAATGGTCCCATCTCGCGCAACTCAGCCTCGGGAACCACGATGCCTGGGTTGCTGTGGTAACTGGCGGTAAGTTGGCAATCCCTGTGCTGAGGAGCGTGTCAGCGTCGCGGGTCGCTTGGGTGCTAGACCCGATGGAGGGACTGAAAGGGGGCACCGAGTGCCACTGCGCAGTAGGAGATGCCTCACCTCCGTAGCCCGATAAGGCGGATGTGGTCGCCTCGGTGGTGGTTCGGCAGGGGAATTTCCGGACGGTAAGACGGCCCAGGACGACGACCGCGCGGAGCGCGAGGCCGCGCTCCGACTGTGACTTTACGCTTTAGAGCATGGCAAGCTCGGCTAACCAGTTACCGGTGCACGGATCTATGCCGTAATGGAGGACCGGGTGGCCTCCGTGAACGTGGGAGATTCCGCGATGGCACAGGCCGAGGCCCTGGCCAGGGGGCGTCCATGGGATTTGCAACCGGGCGTTCCGCCCGGGCGCCGAAGGCTGTCCGGGGCTTTGCGACGTGGGCCGCATCTGCCCGTGGGCGTGAGCGCACGGGGCGTGCTCGCCCGGTGAAGCGTGGCCGGGTGGCGGTTCCTGCCCAGGATGATCCTGTTGGCCGCTCGCGTGGGTGCCAGTCCGGGTTCGATCCCGAGGGGGTGCGGTGGAATGAGAGGGCGAATCTCACAAGACCAGGCGGACCAGCATCTTAGCCTGATCCGCAGCGAATACGAGCAGGCTGCGGGACGGGTCCGTGATGCCCTAACTGGGTCACTGGCTACGGTTGAACGGGAGTTCTCACGCCGTGGTCACTACCTCTATGAGTTTATGCAGAACGCCGATGATGCCTGCTCGCGCTACATGGCCGTACGCTTGGGGCCTGATACGGTAGAGATCCTGAACGATGGTAGGCCCTTTGCGGCGGAAGATGTGGACTCAGTATGCAGCATTGGCCGGTCGTGGAAAAAGCCTGAGGGGTACATCGGCTACTTGGGCGTCGGATTCAAGTCTGTGTTTCTCGTATCTGAGCGACCAGAGATTCATTCCGGCCCCTACCACTTTACCTTCCGACGCGACTGCTGGCCAGAGAATTTCCCCTGGCAGATTGTACCTGTCACGCTGCCGCCCGAACCACTTCCGGGTCCCTGGACAACTCGGTTTGTCCTTCCACTTAAGGGGCTTGAGATCTCAGAGACTTTGCGTGACGAGATGAACCCGGCCAAGCTCAACCGCCGCGTTCTCCTTTTCCTGAAAAATCTGTCGCGCTTGGAACTGATAGACGAAGAGCGCGGCGTCAGGCGTTTGGTGGAAAGGAGTCAACTGGGTGAGACGACCTTCAGGGAAGACACCGGACTGGCCGAAAGAGTCTTCCTTCTTTCGGAGGAGACGCAAGAGGGGGTGGCCCAGGAGAGGTGGCTGGTGATGTCCCGCCGGTGCCATGTGCCCCCCGAGGTGCGAGCCGATCCGGTGACCCGTGCGTGGAATCGCGGTGGAGTGAGGACACGGGAAGTGATATTGGCCTTCAAGCTTGCCGAAGACGGGCAGCTTGACCCCGTGGTCGGTACCGCTCACATGGGGGTTTTCAGTTTCCTGCCCCTCCGCGAGGAAAGAACTGGTCTGAAGTTCATCATCCAGGCTGACTTCCTTACCTCTCACGGTAGGGAGACCGTCCGGCAGGACAGCGTGTGGAATCAGTGGGTGGCTGGGGAAGTCCTCGAGTTGATCAAGCTGGCGTCGCACTACCTGTTGTTGCATGAGCAGCGGAGAACGCGGGCGCTCGAGGTGCTGTGGCCCGAAGAGCCAAGGGGTGAGGGCTTCTTCGCAATTCACCTTAAGGCAGGGCTGGCCGAATTCATGGAACGAGACATCATGTTGCCTGCCTACGACGGCAGTTGGGTGAAACCGGGGTCTGCCCTCTACTTGACCCCCGGCGACTTGTCTGTGGAGTTTCTCGTTCCCCCGTCCCACCTGGAGCGTCTGTACGGGCGAAAGCCGCTGGTAAGCGGGCTGGGTGTACCCTCAGGTGTCCGTACCATAACGCAGGTTGACGGTCTCGTACAGAGACATGGCGGGTTCCTGAGAAGTGCACAGGGAGAGAGTTACCTGAAGGAGAGGGCGGCTGCAAGGGATGTAGGTTTCTTCAGGCGGCTTCTCGAGCTCTTACACTCATACTCGCAGGAATTCTGGGTAGCGAGGACGTGGCGCGATTACCTTGGCGACGCACCCATTGTGCTCACCGAAAGCGGTGAAGCACAGCCATTGGGGGTTGTCTATTTCAAGCCAGATGCTCGGGAAGAGCACTTGCCAAGCACGCTCGCATACGTACACCCGCTTCTTGCCTCCGGTCCACCCAGGCAGTTCCTGGAGTTTCTTGGGGTGAAGCCACCGTCGGACTACCAGATCAGGGAAGAGATTCAAAAGAGACTACTTCCCTCACTCAGAGCGGAGTGGTCTGGTACTCCCCGCGAAGAGCGTCTGGGCTTGCTGGTCCGCCTCAAAGCCATGTGGGAGCGAAACGAGGTGAATGCCGATGATCTGAAGGACTTTGTGACCCTTCCCGCCAAGAGCGGTGCCTGGCTGCCGCCGGACCAGTTGCTCTTCCCGTCCGAGTTTCAACCCGAGATCGACTTGGAGCAGCTGTTCATCGACGGCCTATTGTATTTGGTAGCGGGCGAGGCGGCGGCGGAGTATGTGAGCCCCGAGTTGGCCTCCGACCCGGGCGAGTTGGGTGGTTGGGTGCGCTTCCTGTCAAGTTTGGGTGTCGGAGCGCGAACGCTCAAAGAGGAGGCCAGGTGGATTGAGCGTGTGGCAGCCACGGCCTCCTTGCTGTATGAACGGGCTCACGGCCGAGATGTTGACCCGTCCAAGGGTCTGGGGCTTGTGCCGGAACCGGAGCGGGGCCAGGGGTACGACCTCAGATCGGTAGAGCCTGACGGATCATTGCGGTTGGTTGAAGTGAAGGGGGCCCGGGAAGAGGGGCCGTTCTACATCCGATCTGCTACGTTACGCCAGGCCTTCCTTGGCGAATGCCGCGACCGGTTCTACCTCTACCTGGTGACCCACGCGCTGACCAGCCCCTGCATCCACGTGGTCCACGGACGGGCCCTCGACCCGAACCGCCTGGTGTACATCGCAGACGCCACAATCAGGCTGGGGGATTTTGATATTGAGGAGAGCGTTCCCGTCAAAGCAATGCTGCAGACGATCGGCCCGGCGCAATACGGGAGCACACCGACCAAGTGAGCTACTGCCTCCAGAACGGAACGAGCACGTGGTTTGGGATAGGAGTAGGGCGGTGAGGTGGGGTCGGTAATCAAGTTCGTGAGGTGAGGGTGAGATAGATCACGATTGGCGAGGCGTGTGCTACGTCCGGGATGTACCGTCTCACATTGTTTTGACCGACTCGTCTCGGATTGAGATAACCTTTTCGGGCCACGAAGAAGGCTGCCCAAGGGGCAGCCAGCGGGTGGATGACGTTTCAGTTGCCGTTCAGGTCCTGGATCACCCGTAATACCAGCTTTTGGTCTACAAGGTCCCTCTGCTCGATGAAGGCGGCGAGCAGGGAGTTGGCG
>JBFMCJ010000314.1 GCA_040754675.1 Bacillota bacterium | reverse complement strand
ATTTGCCCCTCGAGCACGGATGCAGCCCGTTTCGACTGGGCAGAACCGAGTTCGCCCACGTACCGTATGTACTCCTCCGCCAGCGCATTGGCCAGCTTCGCAGCGAGGGCCGGGTCCTGATCCTGAACGGTTATCTCAATCACGCTGGTGTCTTTAACCACTTTTGTGGCGACCGCATCAGCAAATTCGCGGACGGTCGTCTTGGCCCCCACCTTTTCGAGGGCCGCCTGCAGCACGACAGGATGCTTGATGAGCAGCCGGTACCCCTCCGCGGTCAGGTTGAGCGGCCCACCCGTAGCCCTCACCACCGTTTCCACCGTGGGCGCCCCCTGAGGCGCTGGAGGTGGTTGAATGGGTACACCTATCGCTACCCTAGCCTCGTAGACAGTGGATAGGACCCACCAGCTCAGTATTGCCGCCACCATAAGCGATGCCGCCGTGATGCCGGCTATGATCCACTTTCGCCGCAGCAGTACAAGGATTATCTCCCGCAACGAAACCTCTTCCTCGGCCAAACCAGACCCCCCACTATCCTGCAACTAGCCGCCCTTGGCCCCAATTCGACACCCGCCGACCGTTCCCTCCCCGCACCCGCTCACGGGGGTTCTCGCTCCCTTCACGCCCGGGGTATGGAAAGACCAGTTGCGCACCAGGGGAGGGGCCGGTTCTGCACCGGCCCCTCGCCTTTGCCTCACCTGGGAGACAACTGCGGCTGCCCGTCACTCGACCGGTCGCACCGAGAGGACACGCAGCAGCGGACCGCGCATGTAGATCGTGGCAACCGTCCGCACGTAGCCGGTGACTTCAACCTCGCGTCCCTCGGAGGCCCGGAGCGCCGCCGCGAGGCGCTTCTCAGACGGATCGACCCAGAGCACGTACCGGTCATCCCCGACTTCCAGCTCGTAGTGGGGGACTTCGATAGTGCTCCACCGCACCTTACCCTTCAGGGTAGTTGTCTCCTCAAAGAGCGCCAGACGTTCCGCCAGCCGGTAGCACAGCATGGCGGCCTGCGCGCGGGTGACCAGCCCCTGGGGGGCAAACTCGGTGGCAGAGACACCGCGCATCAGCCCGTGCTCGTAGGCCGCGGCAACCGCCTCGGCAGCCCACCCCGAGACCTGCGCCGCATCAGCGAATGGCAGCTCAACCGTCGTCGGCCGCTCCAGCCGGGCTATCCTCATGGTCACCGCCGCCAACTGCTCACGCGTCAGCACCTCATCCGGCCGGAAGGTACCATCGCCGTAGCCCCGGAACACGCCGGCGCGCACAGCAGCTTCAACGGCGCTGAAGTACCACGCGTCGGAGGCAACATCGCTGAACGAGGGTGTGGCCGGAGTGACCGGCTGCAGCCCCAGCAGGGAAACGACCATCTTCGCCAGTTCCGCCCTGGTGACCGAACGGTCCGGCTCGAAGAGACCCGCGCCCGTTCCGGCCAGAATTCCACGCGCCGAGAGCAGTTCTACCGCCGACTGTGACCAGTGGCCGGTCACGTCCGTGTACGTCTTCGGTGTCACGAAGGGTGCGTAGTCTGAGAAGCTCTTCAACTCGGTCACGACCATCTGCCGGAGATTGTTAACCCGGCCGCCGACGCACGTGAAGCCAGCCTCCTCCAACCTGTAGATCATGGCCGCGCGAGGATCGCAACCCTCGAGCGCCTTCTCGTCGTACCTGATGCCCACCCGGACCGCCTTGGCGAGAGGCGCACTGCATTCGAAGCGCACCACCGGGCCGACAGCGCGGGCTCCCTCGGGCACCCGGTCTGGCCGATCAGCCACTATGCGGACGGAGAGCTTGGCTCCTTGCGGCAGAGCACCCTCCGGGATGTCCAGCATCACTTTGCCGTCGTGCAGGAACTCCACCTGAGCCTTGCCGGTGGCAACAACCTCTCCCGGCACGGGCTGCTCGGGCATCCCCACGCTGGGCGTCCAAACGGGCGGTGCGGGAGGCGCAACCGTGGAGAACTGCCAGGCCAACTCCTCGTTGGTGTGGCCACCAACATCGGTTACCGCACCCCGTTGCAGCGTCACTTGATAGGTTTTGCCCGGTTTGAGATTGAAACCGGTGAGGTTGACCACTTTACCCTGAGGTTCGGCCGTGACACCCTGCAGGGGGACGCCGTTCTCAAGCACGGCGACCGCCGGTGCGTAGACCGCTTTGATGAGCTTGTTGAAACGGACCGTCACCGCGGCAGTCGTGGGCACATCCCGGGCATCCCGCTGGGGCTGGTAACTTACCATCGCGAGCGGCTGCTGGGCGGCGTACGCCACGGCCGCGTGGGCATCCACGATACCGCCCGTCCTTACGCGCAGCCCTATGCCCGTGACCCCTTGCTCGATGGCGTAGACCACATCGTAGACCACATCCTCGACGCTCGGCTCCCATGCGGACAGGACCAAGGCTGCCGTCCCGGCCACGAAGGGCGCCGCCATGGATGTGCCATTCATGTACAAGTAGGGATCGGGTACCAAGAGGGAACGCGAGCCGACGTCCGCCAAGGGAGCAAACAGCGTTACGTAAGCCCCCACCAAGTCGAACCGTTGGTCATACGGGCTCTCGGTCGCGGGGTTCAAAGCCAGAGCGGGTACCTGCGTGACGAAGTAAGCACCAAAGTACTTCCTGAAGAAAGCCGAGCCATCTATTCCGTACCAGGCATACATCCCGCTCAAGAACAGCTTGCCGCCCTTCTCGAGGTACTCTTCCAGGTAAACCCGGTCAGCCACAGTCAGATTCGGCTGAGTAACGACCCCCCACTCATCCGTAACGCCAGGAGAGTACCCCGTGAACCAGACGACCGCGGCGTAATCCGACCTTATAGGTCCCTGGAGTGACTGGCCCCTAGGGAGAGTTACCCCATCGTAAACATAGCCCGAGGCCGTAAGAGCATCTGCGTATGACGTACTGACGCCAAATGGGCCGTCCTCCAGGTCATCGTCCACCAAGAGCACACGCGCGCCGCTCCGCACCCCCAGGACCTGTGCCAGGGTCCGGTACACCGCGTCGTCAACTTGAGTGTCCTCGACGTCTTCTGCCCCAAACCCCCAGAGCACAGTTTGGTACCCGTAGATCTCGCTGTACACTGCGACTGCTGCTGCCGCTCCGCCGAAGAGGGGCGTGGTGCTCAGGATAAGCTCGCCCGGAGCCGCCACATCCACTGACGACACCCCGTAGTTCGAAAAATACGCCAGATCCTGCGTCAATGCCGTAGCTGCAACAGAAACTATGTTCGGTAGGTCGAAGCAGGCCGGATATGTGGGCATCGTGTCGTTGTCCCGCCCCGCATTCCCGGCGGCAGCAACGAACAGCAACTTCGGATGCTGCTTCATCGCTTCGTACATCGCTTGGTCAAAAACCGAACTGCCGAAGCTCATGTTGACTATGCGCGCGCCCATGTTCGCTGCGTAGTGGATCGCCTGCACAATGGCCGACGTGGGGAGGCCCCCCTCGCCCCCGACGCGCAAAGCCATGACGCGCACTCCCGGCGCCACACCGCTTCCGCCCTCGCCGTTTCCCTTCGCCGCCGCGATGATGCCCGCCACGTGGGTGCCGTGGCCGGACTCGTCCATGGGATCGTTGTCACCGGCGAAGAAATCCCACCCGTACACGTCGTCCACATACCCGTTGCCGTCGTCGTCTTTACCGTTGACTGTCTCGTTAACGTTGCACCAGACGTTGCTTTCCAGGTCGGGGTGGGTGTAGTCGATACCAGTGTCTATCACTGCGACTACGATATCGTCGGTCCCTTCCGTGTGCCTCCAGGCTGCATCCGCTCCGACAGCATCGAGCCCCCATTGCTCGACGAGCAGGGGATCCACCTCGCCGTTACCCAAGAGGTGGTACAGGTAATTGGGTTGAGCGTACTCGATGAAATCGAGCTTGCTGAGTTCACGCACGACTTGCTGCACGTCGCCATCGCAGCGAAGGACAACTGCACCCGTGGGCAAATGAGCTGCTACCCTCGGCACCCTGAGACCCGCTACCGGACCCGCACTCTCCGAGAGCAGATGCATCCCGGCGAGCGGCCCAACCTTGAACTTGACGATTACTTCCCCCTCGACCCACAACCCGCTGTTGCTGCTCGCGATGGGCAGTTGCCTGTGCGGTACCGCCGCTGCAGCGGCGGGGCTACCGCCAATCAGTAGCAGCGAAATGACCACCGCCATCACCGCTGCGCCCACCCGGGTCCTGTGGTTCACGTTCCCACCTCCTATCACAGAATTGGATAAGGGAACCACGCAATTCCGGTATTGTCATTCTACTAATGGGCAATCATTCCTGCTCCGCCATATGTTGTCGGACCACGTAACCCCGCGACGGACCACCGCACTCCCCCTGCGGACCCCGGAGGCAGGCCGGTGACCAGACATCGCTGCCGGGCCCCGCCCCGTTCGGTTCCGCGCGGCAGGCCTCGGGAAGCAAACCGCGCACGACCGCCGCAGCCCCATCCCCCGCACCGGGTGGTGGCCGCGTCGTTGCCCGCCCGCCAGGGGATGATGTATTCTCTACGCAGGGCAGCCATTCGCGTATGGCTCGTCCACGAGGAGGGGTGTAGACATGAGCGACATCGACGATCGCGGTACCGGCGACGACGCGGGCACCCCCCAGACACCGCCTCCCGGCCCGGAGACGGCATCCCGCCTGGCCGAAGAGGCCCAGAAGGCCGTCAGCTACATCGCCTCACTGTCGGCGGGGGACATGATCCAATGGACCATTGCCGGCCTGGCGGAGAAGGCCTGGGAGCGCATGGGCCTGGTGGCTAACCCGGCCACGGG
>JBFMCJ010000313.1 GCA_040754675.1 Bacillota bacterium | reverse complement strand
CAACCTCCTGCGCCGGCATCTCACCCGGGAGCAGAAGCAGGCCCTGGCCCTGAGGCTCCGGCAGCAGGGATGGACGCAGGAGCGCATCGCTCAGGTTATCGGGGTTGACCAGAGCACGGTTGGAAGATGGCTCCAGGACGTTATGCAAATGCATCACGTCGATGAAGAATCTGGAAAACCGGTGCTGCCCTCCACGATTACGGACACCCGCGGCCGCGTCCAGCCAGCTCGCAAGCCGAAGCGGCAGCCGGCTCCCGTCGCCAAGGAGCCAGGCGCCGGCGAAGCGGCCGTACCTTCGATCACCCCCACCCCACGTACCCCTTCCGAAGAGCGCCCGGCCGAGGCGGCATCCTCTGTTTCCTCGGCGCCGCAACCGGCAGCCCCAGCTGAGGAGGCCCCGGCACCCGCCAGTGAGCCTTCGACCCCTCGCCCTGCTGCCGAAGCGATACCCGGTGAAGGTGCGGCCCCCGCTTCGAAGCCGGGGGCGGCTGCCCCACCGGCTGCACCAGCCCCCGTCGAATCGACGGACGCGTGGGCCTACGTCCAGCGCTGCCTGCCGGAGCGCCTGCCCGAGCCGGGGCCGCTGGACGGCGAGGCGTACGCCCGGGCGGCGGCCTTCGAAGCCGCGCTGGCGGTACTGGGTCGCATCGTCCGCCAGGTAGACGAAGGCCGCCGGGTCGTGAGAGTGTGGCGAACCTGGCGAGAGCACCACGGCGACGCCAAGGCGCTCGATGAGGCGGTACGCCTGCTGGAGGCGGCCGCCCGCCACCTGAAGACGCTGGGACCGGTGGTCTCCGCAGCTACCCGGCCTTCATCGGGCCGGCCATCCGCGAAGGCATGAGCGCGCGGGTCACGTACCGTAGCGCCCGGCCGGGTCGGACGCACCGGTCGGGCGTCACCACCCGAAAGAGGTGAGGTGCCATCAATACACGGAAGGGAGTGCTCCCAATGGGGGTGCTGCTGTGGCTGCTGCTTCACACCCCATCGGCCCCGGCTCTGCAAGCGCCGCCGCCTGCGGTACCCGCCGTGCAGGCCTACACGGGCATCCGCTACTACGTCGAAAACCCCTACGGCGTCTACCTGGTGGCCGACGTGGAGGCTGGCTCGCCTGCCGAGCAGGCCGGGGTGAAGAAGGGCGACGTCATCCTGGCCGTCGTCTACCAGGGCACCGTCTACTCCTACCCCCAGGCCCTGCGGCTGATCCCGCCGGATGGATTCTGGGAGCCGAGGCCCGTCTATCCCCCGTCGGCGCGCATGGTCGAGCTCATCCTGCGCCGACGGGTCGAGCGACCTCGGCCGTTCTGGGAGGGTCTGAAAGACGAAGACTTCGAGACCCTGGTCGTGTGGGTTCGGTGGGCGGCCGCACGTAGTCAAAGCGACCCTTGACGAGGATTTGGCAAGGTGGACGCCGTGCGGGAAGGGGGTGAAGATGATGACCAACTTTCGCCACTGGGCGGGGGTGCTTCGCCGGCAGGCTCATTACCTGCGCGACCGCGCCGAGCACCTGGCCGACGAAGCCAAGGTGAGCACCGGCGCCTACGCCGTGCTGCACGCGCAGGCCGACGCCTTCGAGCGAGGGGCCGACGCCATCGAGGAGGCGCTGGCGTTGGACAAGGAGGTCCGCCAGGCGTTGGTTGACGTCCGCGAATTGGCCCGCGCCGCCGATCCGGTCGAATAGGGCGCAGCCCACACCGCTCCAGAGAGGGTTTGCCGCCCACGCCCACGCGGAGTTCAAGGAGACCCACGGGGGCGAGGCCGGCGGTAGTGCGGACAGTGTGGCGGGTGAGGGCGGTCGACGGCCCTCGCTCGCCGCCCCACCTCGCTGAGCCTACCTCCCTCCCGCTCCCCGCCCAGCCTCCGGCTCGCTTCGCTCGTCGGCCCTCGCTGCGCCCGGGCTGACGGGGCATGGACGGCTCGCTTTCGGTCGGTTCCCCAAGAAGCGAGGCGGCTTCGCTCGGAAGGCGGCGGCGAGGAAACGTCGACGCGTGGGCATCGAAGGGCTCCGGCGAGCGCACGAGGCAGGCGATGGGGACGAGGCCCAACCCGGACGGGCAGGGGAGGGGCGGATGAACCGGTGCGACAGCCGACCAAGCAGGCGCCAGCACGAAGGGGGTGAGACCCTGCCGCTTCGCTGCCCGCGGTACAAGCCGCTTCCACAGCACATGGCGCCGGGTGAGAGGCCGGCTCTTGACGGCATGCAGCAGGAGTCGAAGTGGTTCGGCATGCCAGCCGGCGCCTGTTCTGCGTCACCTGCAGGTCGGCTTCGGTGGCAGGCAGCGGGCGGGGGCCGCTGCCATTCCCTATGGGAGGAGGTAACCATGCCATCCACGAAAAGCCCCCGTACGCCGACGGCTGCGAATGCCTACGCCGGCGTAGTGATTACGCAGGCCCCTGTGGCGTGGAGCAAGTCCCGCTCCAACGCGGAGGGGACCCACCGCCAGCACTGTGCTCACCGCTGCTGGCTCGTTCCGCGAGACCGGATGTACTCCGGCCTCCGCAGATTATTCCATGGGAAGGTAATCGTCCGACGAGCTTGAGGACTCGGACGACAGCGAGAGGTGGAAACCCCAATGCCCAACGCTCTGCCGGGCAGAGGGAGCCTTAGGCCTGATGATCTCGGAGTTTGCATACACGTACCGTATTCGGAGATTTCTGGCCGTAAACTGTCCGTTGAGGAGATTGCTGACCGTCTTTGGCAATTGCCGAAATTCGAGGCTCTTCACGCGCTTGCCCGCCTGGGCACCTTACTCGAAAGTGCTGGAGCCGCATGGGCGGCCAAAAGTCGCCAAGTTGTGGACGAGTTGCCGGAGTGCCGGGTTAAATACCGCCTTCTGCGCTACGTACGACGACACCCATGCTCGGCGTCCATTGCTCCCATCCACCCGCTTCAGATCCTTGCCGCCCTACGGATTATACTCACCGGTCCGCCAGAAGGAACGAGCCGGCTTCACTCGCACCGGCTACGACCGGAAGAACTCGTAACGTGTCTTCTCGGGCTCAATGACCACATCGACCCTCCTGACGCGTTACCCGCGTTGGATGGTGACAGCATACTCCCCTACGCGGTGCGAAGCCAAACGTTCAACTCCGTTACCAATTTGACCAACGTTGTCGGCAGGCACGAACGGCTATACTTTACGCTCCCGCCGCTGCTGAGGGATCACCCCGAGTACGTGGATCTTGGCGCCTCCTTTGCTGCTGCGACTGGCGTCGAACTGCAATTGTTCACCACGGTGGCTTTTGCCTTGGCCGCGGGCGCATACCGGGAAGGACGGTTACACATTAACCCCACTGCTTGGTTGTCCCGAACGCGAGTGGAGCCCGGCACTCTAGCAAGGGTCTTGAGTCTGCTCGGCAGCACCGAAGAGGAGTTGCGGAGATCCTTCGGGTCGTTTGACGCCGGCCGATTCAACCCGTACGAGTTGACTCCGTTGCGGAAGACCCCATTGCTCCGGCTACACGATGGCACCGTCCTCGTTTTAAGTCCCCGGCTATTGCTCGAACGTGCCACGGAGGGCGTTTTCTGGGATTTGTCCGATTACTGGAAGGCCCATGGAGAACGGTTCCGAGCCTTTTGGGGAGCTTTAGTCGAGGAGTACGCTTGGCAGCTGTTCGCGCAGGGTCAGCGTAACAACCGTGGCCTCTTTCGCTCTTTCCGTTACCAGGTGCCCCGAAGAGGCCAGTGCGATACCAGTGACTTAATGCTTGTGCATGAGGATCTGCTCGTCTTAGTGGAGGTAAACAGCGGACGCCTAAGACTCCATACGAAGGAGACCGGCGATGTGCAGCGCTTCGAAGAAGACCTGGAGCGATACCTGTTGAATGGCGGGGTCGGGCAACTTTACCGCGTATTTCAGGACTACCAGGCTGCCTATTTCCAACTCAGTAGCTTTGAACCACGTCGTGCAATACCAGTGGTTGTAACATTCGAGTCGTTCCCTTGGAACCTCCTGACTGCGCAAAGAATCCGAAAGCTGGCGAGCGAAAAGGGCCACTGCTCGCAGGAGTTTGCCAATAGCTGGACGATTATCGACTTAGAGGAACTAGAGATGTTGACAGCGCTTCAAGAAGCGGGCCATCCCGTTGGACGTGTCATTGGCGACTGGCAAAGCTCGCCCATGTGGTTTCAGCCGCTTAAGAATTATCTGATTGCCCGGGAGCGGTACGCACCACACTCCTGTAAGATTTCAGGTCCCGCCTATGTAACGCAAGGATACGAACTAATGGGGACAAGGATGGCAGAGCTCCTCTTCGGCGGCGCGGACCAAGGCTGATTGGCACCGGGAAGATGGGCAGGCGAGGGCTCCCGGGTTCGCCGGTGAGGCTGCGGCGCTGGACCTGCGTGCCCTTGCTGACAGAGGCAACGGCCTCTGCTCGTTAGCAAAAGCCCACAGTAAGAGGCGAACCGGCCGACGAATGCGCTCAGTGGCGACCACCTGGTAGGATTCACGCGGACCATCGGTTACGACCGATGCCGGCTAGCAGATGGGGATTAAACCAGCCACTAATTTCGACCCATGTCGACCACTTTGACCGGCACCTCGGATTCGGTCGTCGCCACGGCCCGTAATGCCCGTCGACACGGGCGGCTCTGCATGCCCAGCGGCCAACAGGGATGAGGCCGCTTCGGGTGGCAAGCCGGCGAGGCCAGCCCTCTGGGCAGCTGGCCATCGACATCGCCAGCGGGCATCTTTCGCCTGCCTTGTGGGTTGCTCTTCCGGTGCGGCGGCCGCCCACAATTGCGCAGAGGGACGCCGCAACGGAACGCAGCCTC
>JBFMCJ010000312.1 GCA_040754675.1 Bacillota bacterium | reverse complement strand
CTGATAACTGATGAGGGCGTACGCGGCCGAGTGCGCCACGTTGAACGCATACTGGGCGAAGCGCTCGATTTCGGCGAACAGGTCCTCGGCGAGCTTACGGTCGTACCCGCGGCCCACCATGCCCTCGATGAAGCGCTCCCTTTCGCGCGCCATCTCCTCGGGCTTCTTCTTGCCCATGGCCTTGCGCAGCACGTCGGCCTGCCCCGGCGTGTAGTCCGCGAGTTTCGTGGCGATGCGCATGACCTGCTCCTGGTAGACGATGATCCCGTACGTGTCCCGCAGGATGGGCTCCAGCTCCGGGAGCGCGTACCGGATCTCCTGACGCCCGTGCCGCCGCGCTGCAAAGTCTGCGAGGAACTGCAGGGGCCCCGGACGCCCCAGCGCCAGCGCCGCCACCAGGTCGCTGAACTTGTCCGGCTGGAGGTCGCGCATCATCCCCTTGAACAGGCGGCTCTCCAGCTGAAAGACCCCTTCGGTCTCGGCCCTGCTCAGCATCTCATAGACCTTGCGGTCGTCCAGCGGCAAATTGTCCACATCGAGCCGCACGCCGTGGTGCCGTTCGATGAGGTCCACGGCCCTCCGGATGACGGTCAGGTTGCGCAGCCCCAGGAAGTCCATCTTGAGGAGGCCGAGCTCCTCCAGGTGCTCCATGGGGAACTGGGTGACGACGGCGCCGTCCGACGTGCGAGCCAGCGGCACGAGCTCGATGAGGGGCTGCGGGGCGATGACCACGCCCGCGGCGTGCATCGAGAGGTGACGCGGGAAGCCCTCCACCTGCCGCGCCAGGTCGATGAGCCGGCGCACGGATGCGTCCGACTCGTAGCGCTTGCGCAGCTCCTCGGACTCTGCGAGCGCGCCCTGTAGCGTCACGCCCGGCCCCGAGGGCACGAGCTTGGCCAGCCGGTCCACCTCTGCGTAGGGAACCTGGAGCACCCGCCCCACGTCCCGGATGGACGCCCGCGCCGCCATGGTGCCGAACGTTGCGATCTGCGCCACCCTGTCCTTGCCGTAACGGCGCACCACGTACTCGATGACCTCGTCCCTGCGGTCGTCGGCGAAATCGATGTCGATGTCGGGCATCGAGACGCGCTCGGGGTTGAGGAAGCGCTCGAAAATCATGCCGTGGTCGAGCGGGTTGATGTTGGTGATACCGAGGCAGTACCCCACCAGGCTCGAAGCCGCCGAACCCCGCCCCGGCCCGACGGGGATGCCGCTTCGGCGGGCGTAGCTGACGAAGTCCTGGACGATGAGGAAGTACCCTGCGAACCCCGTTTTCTGGATGACCGAAAGCTCGTAGTCCAGACGCTGCCGGATATCCTCCCCGAACTCGCCGAACCGCCGCCTCGCCCCGGCGTAGGTGAGCTGCCGGAGGTACTCGTCCGCGCTTTCGCCATGGGGGGTCTCGAAGGCGGGGAGTTCCGCCCTGCCGAGCCTGATCTCGACGTTGCAGCGCTCGGCCACCTCCAGGGTACGGTCGCACGCCTCGGGGATGTCGGAGAACAGCGCCCGCATCTCCTCAGGGCTGCGCAGGTAGAACTGGTCGGTGGCGAAGCGCAGCCGGTTGGTGTCGCTCAGGAACTTCCCCGTCTGGATGCAAAGCAGCACGTCATGGAAGGCAGCGTCTTCTTGCCGAAGGTAGTGGACGTCGTTGGTGGCGATGATGGGAAGCCGGTACTCCCGAGCCAGCCGCACCAGCGCGGCGTTGAGCTCCTCCTGGCCCGGGACGCCGTTTCGCTGGAGTTCGACGTAGTAGCGATCGCGGCCGAAAATGTCCAGGTAGCGCTCGAGTGCCTGCCGGGCCGCCGCATCCTCGCCCTTCAGGAGATGGGTGGCCACCTCGGCCGACATGCAGCCCGTGGTGCCGATCAGGCCGCGGGCGTGCTCGGCCAGCACCTCCAAATCGATGCGCGGCTTGTAGTAGAAGCCCTCCAGAAAGCCGGTGGTGGATAGCTTCATCAGGTTGCGGAAGCCCTCGTCGTTTTCGGCCAGCACCAGCAGGTGATAGTAGGCGCCCTCCGAGGGGCCACCCGCGCGGTCGTGGCGGCTTTTGGGGGCAAGGTAGAGCTCGGCGCCCAGGATGGGTTTGACGCCGGCGGCCCTGGCTGCCTTGTAAAACTCAATCGTGCCGTACATGGCGCCGTGGTCGGTAACGGCCACGGCCGGCATGCCGTACTCCTTCGCCAGCGCTACCAGATCCTCGACCCGGCAGGCGCCGTCCAGCAGGCTGTACTGCGTGTGGTTGTGCAGGTGCACGAACGACCCTGCCACGGTGGCCTCTTCCTCTCCAAGCCTGGCGGGCGCCGGCGGCGCATACAGATGGGGGCGTGAGTCCCATCGGAAGGCGGCGACGGCGGCCCTCAGGCCCATGCACGGCGACGTACGGCCGGCCCTCTATCAGGTGGTCACCGCCCTCTTCCTGGCCCTGGGCGTGGTGATCGGCGGCAGCCTGTTCGGCGGACTGAGCGCCCTTTTCACCGGGCGCCCGCCAATTGCCACCATACAGGAGCTTGCCCGCACAATCAAGTTGTGGGCCATCGTGGCAGCCATCGGAGGCTCGTTTCCCACCATCCAGGCCATCGAAACCGGGCTCCTGGCAGGGCAGCCGGGGGCGCTGGCGCGCCAGGTGGCCATCATCCTGGCGGGGCTTCTGGGCGCGCAGTTGGGGCAGTGGCTGGTGGCCGGCCTCACGGGGGAGTAGGAGCAAGGCACGGTCTTATGGCGACAGGGCGGTGGGCTTGCTTCGTCACAGTAGGGCGGCGCGGGCTTGTCCGGTGTGCGGCCGCCCTGGCCCTGGGGGTGCTGGTGGGGGCTTCGGGGGCAACGGTCCGGCTGGGCCGGGAGGTGGACCAACTGGTGCGCCAGCGCGACCGGCTGGAGCAACAGGTGGCCGATCTGCAGGGGAGGCTTCGAAAACTCGAAGAGAGCATGGCCCAGCGGCGAAGGCGGCCCGTGCGCGCCACGGCGGTCAACATCACCGGGCTCGACCCCGCCGACGAACTGCAACTGCGCCGCCGTGTGCAGGAGCTGTTGGCAGGAATGGTCGGGCGAGAAGCGGACCAGGTCGACCCCGCCCTGGTCGCCCAGATCCTGGACGGCCGGCTGGTGTCACTGGGCGGCCGCACCGTCCACCTGGCGCTCAAGAGCGTGTGGGTGACGGATACGCTTACCGTCGCCCTGGACGTGCGGGCGGCACCCGAGCGCTGACCGGCGTGGACAGCCGCGAACGGCCCACGGGCGCGATCAGGTGGCCGGCGGGCCGCCTGCCAGCTCCCGGGTGATGGGTTCAAAGTCGATCTCGGAGAAGCCCAGCCGGCGCGCCAGTTCGTCGCCGGTGTCCCGCTGGCCGGAGGCCCAGAGTTCCCGCACGAACTCCCCCGCTTTCCTGCTGGCGAACCACTCGCTGCCAAAGCGCGTCGCCAGCACCTCCCGCACCATCACCTCCAGGGCCCACGCTCGCAGGTATTCGGCCACATAAAACGCGCTGTCCACGTCGTCCAGGTAGTCGACGGGCCCGTACTGCACGCCGGTCGCCTCGCTCAGAATGGCGTCGTAGCGGGCCGGCATCCCGTCGAGCGAGGGGGCGGCGTGAAGTTCCAGTTCGTACAAGAGCTTGGCGGCGTAGCGCCGCAGGAAGTAGAGCCGGTCGATGTAGGTGAACCTCCGGTAGGCCGCCGTCTCGGCCGGGCTTGCCCCCAGGATGCGCTCCAGCCACCGGGGATTGGTCGTCAGGTATTCGAACAGGAAGGCAAACGACTCGGTCACCGAGTTGTCTCCGAGGTAGCGGAACTCCACCGGCAACTCCGGGCGGGTGTGCGCGAAGTGCTGGGTGTGCCCCGCCTCGTGCAGCAGCGCGTGGTAATCGTCCCGCCCGCCCTGGGGCAGGATGACCAGCCGCACGTCCGACGGCACTCGCACCGGCGCGCAGAAGGCCCGGGGAGACTTCTGCGGGCGCGCCTCGGTGTCCAGGTGAACGTTGGGCTGGCGGTCCAGGTCGATCCCGAGCCCGTGAAGGGTCTCCCGGAGGGCGTCTACGAGCTTTTCTTTGGGGAACATGCCGTCGAACGCGGTTCCTCTGAGCATCCAGGCCACGTCGTGCTTGCGCGCCCGCCCCAGCCCGGCGCCGGAACGCTCTTCCAGAGCGGGCCCGAAGTGGTGGCGGTAGGCTGCCTGCGTACGGGACAGCAACTCCTCCATCTTGCGCCCGAGGGTGGGGTAGTCGATGCCCTTCAGATCCCGGTACATGGCGAGGGACGTCGAATAGCCCAGCGATCGTACGAGTTGCTGCTCGCGGCTCCAGATGGCCTCCCGGTCGGGGTTGAGGCCGTCCGTGAAGTCCTGGCGGGCGGTGAAGTAACGCTCCCGCCGGCTACGGTCGGGTTCGTTGGCGATCCGGACGGGCAGGTTGCGGTACGGGACCTTCTCGCCGTCGACGTCCACTGCGCCCTGGGTCTCGCGGGTCACCAGCGCGTCCACCATCTCTTTGACGGCGCCTTCGAGGTACCCACCCACCACGAAGTCCAGCAAGTAGCGAGCACGGCGGCGGGTCTCGTCGTCGGCGGCGCGGTCGCGTTCGGCCCGCACCCGGTCGACCGCGCCGCGTTCGAACAGATGCGGGTGGCGGGCGTAGATGGGGCTGAGTTCCAGGGTCTCCTTGAGGCCGGCCCCGTTGCGGTAATGCTCCTCGAGTGTCTCGCTCAGGAACGCTTCGACTTCCGAGGCCAGCGCATCGAGCACCGCGCTCACCGTCTGCCTCCCTGCGTCCTGGATACCGCGGGCGGGGCGGCGAAC
>JBFMCJ010000311.1 GCA_040754675.1 Bacillota bacterium | reverse complement strand
CGGTCTTCCCAAACACGTTGACACTCTCCCGGCTATGCTCGAGCGCTGTGCCCCTCCGGCTTTTCCTGGGAGCTGCCGTCGCAGCCGGCCCACACCCAGCCACCGGCCCACCACCCGGCCCACGTGGCGGCGGGCCGGCGGGCTCGTGGCAAGGTAGGCCAGCGCCCCGATCAGGCGCCCCGGCCAGATCCGCACCTCCGCCTTTGCGCGTACAGCCGACTCCTCCCCGGCCCCGTCACCTCCGGTTTCCGCCAGAGCAGCCTCAAGGGTGCCGATGGAAGCCCGGTCAACCGGAAAGCCGAGTGCCCGCCCGGCGTGAACAGCCCCGAGCACCCATCCTGCCAGCGCCGGGTCGGAGAGCCGGAGCTCCTCGATGCGCAACCGTTGAAAGCGTACCGCCCTGCGCAGCCGCCTCGCCAAACCCGGTGCCTGCGGTGCCCACTCGAGAAGGCGCAAGAGCGCCCGGCCACCATGGACGAAAAGCGGCCGCCGGGCTCGACGTGGCCGCGCCTTGCAGGTGCGGCAGACGCCGCCTGCCCGACCGGGGCGCTCGCTGCGCCTTCTTGCCGTCCGGCGGGCGGGGAGGCCTATGTGGACGCGGCCCATCAACACAGCAGCCCGCACGCTACCCTTCCACCCGCCGCCTGACCCCTCCACCTGCAGCGAGATGTCTGCCGGCAAGATCAACAGCGCCACCAGTGCCACTGCGGCGATCGCCGTGAGGGTCAGCGCGGCAAGCTCGGCCACTACGCCGGCGCCCACTGGCCTGCACCCCGTCCTATCCCGGCCCGGACCCACACACGGCGTACGATCCCGGCGGTCCGGGGTGCTCGTTGCCCGGGGCAGCGTGCCGGACGCCGTCCCCGGCGCCGCCGGTGGAGTAACCACCCTACCCTCACCGTCGCCCACGCAGCCTTTCCTGCGGCACAGGCCAGGCGAGGAAGCCACGTCCGGGATCTCATCCACCCGGGGCGCGAGCGGCGTTGCGAAGGAGAATCGGTCACCTGCTCCAGCACGGCCCGGCGATCCTTGCGCAGGCGCTCCTCCGCCGCTGCCTCGCCGGTCGCGGGAAGCGGGCGCGCCCCCATCTCAATGGCCAGCCAGCGTGCCACCGCGACGTGCTGCCCCACCCTCGCCTGGCAGCGCGGACAGCCTCTCAGGTGCTCGATCAGGAGGAGCGCCCGCAACTCGTCCAGGGTTGCGTCTGCAAACTCCACGAGCACCGGGTCGCTCGGGCACGTTACCGGGTCACCCGTCACCGACTTCGCCCCCCTTCCTCCCGCCCGGCCCCGGCGTCGAACAGCGCCGCGCGAAGCGCCTCCCGGGCACGGAAGATGTAGGTCTTGACGGTACCGCCGGGCCACGAGCCGGCGGCGGCGATCTCCTGGTACGACAGCCCCTCCACGGCCCGAAGCCACAGTGCGGTCCGCCACTCGTCGGGCAGGCGCTCCCAGGCCTGCCGCAGCGTTCGCAGGCTCTCCCGCTGCAGCACCTGCTCCTCGGGATCGGGTGGCGCCAAACCCGCGCCCGGCGCAGGCCCTTGAGGGTCTGCCGCTGCCTGCTCGCCCAGCGGCCGCTCCCTGCTCAGGCGCTGCCGTGTCACGCGGCGCTGGTTGCGGCAGACGTTGAGCACCACCTGGCGCAGCCACGGCTTGAAGGGCCTCCTCGGGTCGAACCGGCGGAGCTGGCGCGCCAGGGTGAGCATCGCTTCCTGGCTCCACTCGGAAGCATCCTCGGCACTGGGCGCCATGAGGCAGCAGAGGCGGAGGATGTATGCCTGGTAGCGCCGAAGGAGCCGATCGAGCCCGCGCCGGTCGCCCGATGCCAGCCACGCGTCCACGAGTTCGGCGTCGGCGACCTCCTGGCGACTCACTGCCCCTTCACCGCTCCCTCCCCCGTTGGCCCCCAGCCCTGGGAACCGCGCCCTTCTACCTCCCCGTACACGGGAACGGGCGAGGAAGTTTCAGGAGGGCTGGGAGACGCTCAACCTTGTTGGAACAGCGGGGGGCAGTCGGCGCAAAGCCCGAAGGCGCGCTCGATGAGGGCAACCATCCGCTCCGCCGCGCCGGGCCGGCCCATGCGGGAGCGTCCGGCCTCACCACGGCGCAGCCGCTCCTCGGGAGCATCCAGCAGCCGCACCACCCGCCGGGCGGCCTCGCCGGGCCCGCCCGTGAGCAACAGGGCGTCTCCCAGAAGCCGCTTCTGGCGTTCGGCGAAGCGCCGGGTGTACTGCACCCCCGGCCGGGGGAAGCTCACCACCGGCTTGCCGAGCCCGGCGGCCTGTTCGTTGGCCGTGCCGGCAAGGCCCAGTGCGAGGTCGGCCCGCTGCAGAAGGTCGGCGAATCCGTTCAAGGTCAGGCCGATGCGAACGTCCCCTGCTCCCGACACCAGCCACCCATCGAGGCCTTCGGCCTGTTCGGCGCAGCAGCCCACCGGCTCGAGTCGCCAGTTGCCCGAGAGGCGTGCCGGGTCAGGCAGGGAACCGGCCAGCGCGGCAACCGCCTGCGCCGGGCGTTCTACTTTCACCGCCTGAACGACCTCGGCCAGGGCCACCAGGTTGTCCGCAAAGTCCCGCCTGCTGCCTGGCAACAGCGCGAGCACGGGCTCGCCGGGTTTGAGGCCCAGCGTGAAGCCTCGAGGCTTGAGCATGTCCATCATGACATTGCCCACGCTGAGCGCGTTTACGCCCCGACGAACCAGGCTGCGCGCGGTCAATTCGTCACGGGCCAGCACGAGCTGGCACGATCTGGCAAGCAGGCCGGTCTCGATGCGCAGGTGCGGGCTGATGTAGTCGGAGCGAGCCGTCGAGACGAACACCCTTGGCACCCGGTACGAGAGGGTCAGCAGCACCGGGTAGATGTCCCCGACCAGGAGAAGCCCGCGCACCTTCGGGCGCAGGCGGCGCAGCGCGTCGAGCTGGGAGGCGGTAAGCGAAAGGAACCCGGCCGCAAGGTCCTGGAGAAAGCCACGGGGGTGCTGCCACCCGAACCCCCCGGAGGGCATCGGGCGCGAACCGAACAAAAGCGGGATGCCCGCGCGCTGGTAAGCGTGCCCCGGGCCCACCAGCGCAAAGGCGCCCACCCTGACGTGCGGCCGACGCCGCAGCAGCACCTTCGCCAGGTGGGCGGCGATCGCATCCTCGCCGTGGCCGTTGCTCACGATCAGCAGGTCGAGCATCTCCAACTCCGACACCGGCCCTCCTTCTTCCACGCCGGTCGCCGTTCGCCTCCACGGTGTTACCGGCTGGCTGCGCATCCTTTACCAGCCTCCCCCTGTCGGCCGGCCCAGGCAAGTGGTACCCGCGCTGGACATACAGATGCGCCGTGGACACGTTGCGGCGCATCCAGCACCGGCTGCTGGGCCGCTTTCCAGCCCTGCGCCCCGGGCGCTTCGGGTGGGGTGCAGCCCAGCTTTCGGCGGCCAGCCTCGCAAGCCGCGCCATCGGGTTCGTCTACTCCGCCGCGGTCATGCGCCTGGCCGGCGCGGAGGCGATCGGGCTGTTTCGCCTGGTCTGGCCGCTTTACGCCACGGCCTTCACGGTGGCCACCGCCGGCGTCCCGTACGCCATGGCCAAGCTCCTGGCCGAACGGGCGGCGCAGGACGAGGGCGATGAGTCTCCCCGCCGCATTGCCGTCCAGGGGCTCGTTCTGCTGATCCTGAACAGCCTGCTGATGGCCGCCGTCATGTGGTGGACGTCGCCGTGGCTGGTGGCGCGGGTGGGGGCCGAACCTCGGGCTGCACCCATCATCCGCCTGCTGGCGCCCGCCCTGCCCCTGGCGTGCCTCGCCGCGGGAGCCCGGGCGATGTTCGAAAGCACGCGCCGCATGGCCATCCCCGCAGCCTCACTGCTGGCAGAGCAGGTCGCCCTCTCCATCGCCGCTATCGGCCTCGTGGTGTATCTTTCGCCCCGGACCGCCGACGCGGCCGCCGTCGCTTCGGCGCTTGCGGGGGCCTCGGTGCTGGGTGAAGCGGTCGGGCTTCTGGCGCTGGCGCTGACAGTCGACAGGCTCTGGGCAGAGTGGGGCCACAGGCCCGCATCTCGGGCGCGGTTGAGGCATGTCCCCCGGCCAGGCGCCGGGTGGTGGCCCCGCTCCATCCTCGAGCTGGCGCTGCCGGTGGCCGCCGGCCGGATCCTTTCCTCCGTCGGCGGAAGCCTCAGCACCCTGCTTCTCCCCAACCGCCTGCAGGCGGCCGGGTTCACCGCATCCCAGGCCGCCGCCCAGATCGGGCTCCTGCGGGGGGTTGCCTTTCCCCTGGTGCTGATGCCCAACATGCTCAGCCTCGCGCTGACGACCACGCTGGTGCCGTCCATCTCCGGGGCGCTTGCGCGCGGGGACAGGGCCGCCGCCCGCGCGTACAGCGACAAGGCGCTGGCCACCACCATCCTCTTCTCCCTGCCGGCCAGCGCCGCGTTCGTGAGCCTGCCGGAACTGTGGACCCGCGTCCTGTACGGCGAGGAGTCCGCAGCACCCCTCCTTGTCATCTGCGGGCTGTCCGCACCGTTCATCTACCTGGGGCAGACGCTGGTGGGAGTGCTGCGGGGCCTGGGGCGGCCTCAGGTGCCCGTGCAGAGTCACCTGGTCGGCCTGGCGCTGGAGACGGCACTGATATGGGTTTGGGTGGCACGCGCCGAACTCGCCATTCAGGGGGCCGCGCTGGCTGCCGCCGCCGGCTACGCGGTGGCGTATCTGGTAAACCAGCTCGATGCGCTGCAGCATCTGGGAACGACGCTGAGGGCGCGTGACTTCACGGCGCCCCTGGCGGCTGCCGTGGCCGCCGGGCTCGCCGCGCGGGTGGCTGCCGCTGCCGCGGCGTCCCTG
>JBFMCJ010000310.1 GCA_040754675.1 Bacillota bacterium | reverse complement strand
CCGGCCGCTCTACTGGGGTTGGGGCCGGGGCGGCGGGGGCGCGGCTCGGGGTGCGTCCGGCAGCGCGCCGGGCGGGGGCCGCCCGGTCGTCTACTTCGCCTCCGAGATCAAGGCCATCCGGACGGCGTGCCCGGGGTACGAGTCCGTTACGCCCGGGAGCGTGGCGGTCTTCCGCGTGGACGCAGGCAGGGCAGTACGCGGCCCGGCATGGGCCCGCACGCGGCTTTTCCCGTGGGAGCGGGGCGCCGCCCAGGCGGAGGTGTCGGGCGCGCAGGCCTCGGGCCCGCAGGTTTCGGGCGAGCAGCTTTCGGACGAGGCCGCGGTGGAGCAATTGGAGGCGCTGCTTCGCCGAGCCGTGGTCAAGCGGTTGATGGCCGACGTCCCGCTTGGCGTGCTCCTCAGCGGCGGCCTGGACTCGAGCCTCGTGGCCGCCCTGGCCCGCCAGCACTACGAGGGGCCCCTTCACTCGTTTGCCGTCGGCACGCCGGACAGCCCCGACCTCGACGCCTCCGCCCGGGTGGCGGCGGCGCTGGGTACCGTGCACCACGTCCGGACGTTCACCGAGGCGGACGCCCGGCGCCTCCTGCCAACCGTCATCTACCACCTGGAGAGTTTCGATGCGCCCCTGGTGCGAAGCGCCCTGGCCAACTACCTGGTGTTCGAGATGGCCTCCGAGCACGTCAGGGTGGCGCTCAGCGGCGAGGGCAGCGACGAACTCTTCGCCGGGTACGAAAGCCTCGCCGGCCTGGAGGGCCCCGCGCTGGGCGCCGAGCTGGCGCGCCTGGTCGAGCTCCTGCACAACACCAATTTGCAGCGCTCTGACCGCATGGGGCTGGCGTTCGGGGTCGAGGCCAGGGTGCCGTTTCTCGACATGGAACTGCTCGACTGGGCGTTCTCGCTGCCGGCTCACCTCAAGCGCCGCACGGAAGGCGACCGGATGGTCGACAAGTGGGTGGTTCGGGCGCTCGCCAGGCGCTTTTTGCCGGAGAACATCGCGGCGCGCCCCAAGGCGAAGTTCTCGCAGGGAAGCGGCGCCGCCGCGGCGCTCTCTCGCCTGGCCGAGGAACTGCTGAGCGACGGCGAGTGGCGCCGCCTGCAGGCACGCTGCCCTGACGTGCCGCTCAACTCCCGGGAGCAGGCGCTTTACCTGCGGCTCTTCCTGGACTTCTACCCCGAACCGGCCGCCCGCCGCGCCATCGGCCTGACGCGAAGCGTGGTGCCCGGCGAGGTGGCGTAGCCCCCTCCGGTGAGCGAGGCTACCTTCAACGAGGTGGGGACCAGTTCGCGCCATTCATCCGGGTAGTCCCCCCCGTTCGGGAGGGAATGGTCCGGTTTTGTTCGTATTCCCACCCCACCTCGACCACCGGCGCCCGAAGAGGGGGAACAGCCGTGTACATTCCGGAAGAGGTGGGCGAAGCGGGTCTCCAAGCGTTCCTGGAGCGGGCGTACGCCGAGGTTCCTGCGGTGCGGCGCCTGTTTGACGGCGCCGGTGTGTTGGTCTCCGGGCCCGAGAGCCCTGCCGCCGTGCTGCGGCGCATGCCGGTGACGTCCAAGGACGAACTTCGCGAACAGCAGCGGCAGAGGCCGCCGTTCGGCGAGTGGGTGCGGCAGGACCTGAAAGGCACGGCCCGGGTGTTCGTCTCGCCGGGCCCCATTTACAACGTGGAGGCCAACCGGGCCGACGACTGGGGGGCAGAAGAGGCGCTGCGGGCGGCGGGGTTCGGGCCGGGTGATCTGGTCATCAACACGTTTACCTACCACCTCAGCCCGGCGGCGTTCATCGTCGAGGCGGGATTGCGCGCCATCGGAGCGACGGTGATCCCGGCCGGCACGGGCGCCAAGGCCGATCAGGTCCGGCTGCTGCGGCACCTGCCGGTGACGGGCTTTGCAGGGGTGCCCAGCTACATGAAGGCCCTCCTGGATGAGGTGGCAGCGGACGGCCAAACAGGCGGGGCCGGACCGCCCGGGCTGCCCCTTCGCCGGGCGTGGTTTGCCGCCGAGCGGCTGCCCGAGGAGCTGCGCCAGCACCTCCGGGAGGCGTGGGGCATCGAGAGCTTCCAGGGGTACGGCACGGCCGAACTGGGGATTGTGGGGTACGAATGTCCCGAGCGCCATGGCATGCACCTGGGGAGCCAGGTCGTGGTCGAACTCCTCGACCCGTCCACCCGCCAGCCGGTGGCCGACGGGGAGGTGGGCGAGGTGGTGGTTACGGCGCTGCGCCCTGCCTACCCGCTGATCCGGCTTGCCACCGGCGACCTCTCTCGCCTCGTCACGCAGCCCTGCGCCTGCGGCCGGCGTTCGCCGAGGCTCGTCGGGGTGCTCGGGCGAGTGGGGTCGGGCGTGAAGGTTCGGGGGATGTTCGTCTACCCGCACCAGGTCGAGGGGCTGGCGCGCCACGTACCGGGCGTGGCCCGTGTTGCAGCCCGGGTGGGCCGTGTGGAGTTTCGGGATACGCTGACCGTGGAAGTTGAGCTGACCGCGGGCGCGGCGGCCGAGCGGCGTGCCGGTGGTGCGTCAAAGGTCGAGGAGGCCGTGGCCCGGGTGGCCCGGGAGCAGCTGCGGGTGCGGCCCGACGTCGTACGGATCGTCGAGCCGGGCAGCCTTTCAGGCCGCCCCGTGCTCGCAGACGACCGGGAGCGCTAGCATGCGTCACAAGCCGCCCGGGTTGAATCTCGTGCCCGAAGTTTGCGCCTGCGCAACCGTTGGTCCCGGCTCCGGGTAGGTGCCCTTCAACCCTCGTAGAAGTTTCGCACCCAGCGGTGAGCCCGTAGTTTCTGCACCTGCTCGGGTGAAAGCCCGCGCCCGTCGCCCGCCCGGCAGTTGGCCTCAACGTTGCGCACGGATCGCATGCCCGGGATAACCGTCGAGACCGCCGGGTGGCTCAGCGTAAACCGCAGCGCCACCTCGGGCAGCTCTTCCACGGCGATGCCCAGGTCGGCCACGATACGCTGAAGGCGCTCATAGACCTGCCGCTTGCGATCTCCCTTGAAGTAGTCGTTGCGCCAGTCACCCGGCGGGAAAGTCGTTTCGGGCGTGATCTTGCCCGTCAGGGCGCCCTCGTCCAGGGGCACCCGTACGATGACGCCGACGTTGTGGCGCTGGCAGGCCGGAAAGAGCCGGTCCTCGGGGGTCTGGTCGAAGATGTTGTAGATGACCTGCACCGTGTCGACGGCGCCCGTCTCGATGAGCCGGATGGCGTTTTCGGGCTGGTGGTCGTTGATGGAGACCCCGAAGAAGCGGATCTTTCCCTGCCGCTTCAGCCTCTCCACCGCCTCCAGCCAGTCGCCTCGCCCCACCCACTCGTCCGACCAGACGTGGAACTGAAGGACGTCGATGGTCTCCAGCCCCAGGTTGCGCAGGCTCTGCTCGGCGGAGGCGATCACGTGGTCGGCAGGGAACGCCTCGCTCGGCGGTACCCCGGCCCTGGCGGGCCACTCCCCGTTTCGGGGCGGCACCTTGGTGGCCACGTAGACCGTCTCGGGCCGCTGCCGGACCACCTGGCCGACGAGCCGCTCGCTGTGCCCGTCGCCGTAAACCAGGGCGGTGTCGATGAAGTTGACCCCCAACTCGATGGAGCGGTGAAGGGCACGGACCGACTCGTCGTCCTGGGCGCCAACCCACATGCCCTTCCCGATACCCCAGGCGCCAAACCCGATCTCCGAAACCTCGAGGCCGGTCCTGCCAAGCGTCCGGTAGTGCATCAGCATCCCCCATCCACGTGTGTAGCACGGGTCGGAAGATGGCGGCGAACTCCCCACCGTGCCACCCCTGCGTGCGAGCCGGCTGGCGCTTCCATGTTACCAGCCTGTCCGGGGCGGGGGAAGACCACTGTGCCGGTCTACATTCCGGTTCGATCGCCCGTGCGGGTCATCGTGCCGCGGGCCTTCCGGAGCAATGATCTCGCCGATTGCTTTCCAGCCTCTCCAGGAACCGGCGCCAGATGACCGTCGTCCCGTACATGTAACGGTGCGCCAGGATGACGCGAAGAGCCGGCGCCCCCCGGGGCCGTCGGGGTCAGCTCGGACACGATCAGCCAGTTCTCGCCAGTCTTCGACGCTGCCACGCTCCAGAACGTCCTTCAACGGCCTCTACGGTGTCTTCATGGCCCGGATTAAGATGGCGGTGCCACATCACAGGCACCTCCTGAGGTGGTGATGGCCCGCAACGACTCACAGGCCAAGGAGTTCCACTGCAATCACGGGCGGCATCTTCACCGCCCTCTGGAGCCTCCTGGGGCCTGATAACCACGTCGTCATGGCGGCCGGGGTCTACGGGCGCGCCTATTGTGCCGTCATCCAGGAACTGGCGCGCCGCCTTGCCGGTCGCGATGAGCCGCAGCGCCGCGGCGGGGTTGGGGAAGATACCCACCACGTCGGCGCGACGCCCAATCTCCCCGCTGAGCCGCTCCAGGGGGTTGGTCAAGTGAATCTGCCGCCAGTGCTCCGGCGGACAGGCAATGTAGGTCAGCACGTCACCGGCAGCCTTGAGCAGCCGCTCTGGGGATCACCGCTCACGGGGAGTGGAGCCAGGTTGTTGTGTGAACTGGCTACGCAGGAGCTTGCGTACCCGGTTGACGACCGAGTCGGCGGTTCCTGATCCGCCCAAGTTGACCAACGCTTGAAGCAACGGAATCCGATAAGCGCGCTGGAGGAAGGCGAGGACCGCTCGCCGAAGTGAGCCCGAGCGGAGGTTGCTGCGTCGTTTCGGCTTCGTTCGGCTACCGGGCGGCGTGCCATCGCGGAGAAACCCTCGCCACTCCATGGGCATTTGGCTGGTCCGGTCGCGTAGCTCCTTCACGTATCGCGCCCTGTCCGCCAGCCCCTCTGAGTGGCAAAGTAATCC
>JBFMCJ010000309.1:2149-4867 GCA_040754675.1 Bacillota bacterium | reverse complement strand
GTTGCACACGAACAGGTAGTGCTTTCCGGGTTGAACGCGGAGCTGGGGGCGCACGGGCTCCCCGTGCTAACGGATTCCATATGGACGGTGGGCCGTTGGCCTGCGGGCGACTTTCAGGACGGCTTCCGGGTTGCAGGGCTGGTCGCTGGGGGCCATATCTTTGCAGAGAGCGGCGGTAAGCAGGTACGTCTTACCCTCGTGTATGGGGGCCTGCGGCTCGGCTACGAGCGGGTGTTGGCGCCGAGGCTCTCGCTCAGCCTGGGCACGGCCGCAGCAGTCGGAGGTTCGGTGCTCACGGTCATCCACGCTGATCCGTCGAGTCTGGGCGCCGGCCTCGATGCAGGATATGACACGACCTTTTACCGGCCTTTTGTCGCCGTTGTACCGGACGCCGCCCTTACAGCCGACCTCGGGGGAAGACTTCGGCTCCACGGCGGGGTAGCGTATCGGATTGACACGAGCCTGCTTGGGGAATGGCGGACCGCCAGCGGAAGACGGTTGACGGATGGTCCGGTAGACCCGCTCAATGGGCTTCAGGTCCGCCTGGCCGTCGCGTGGGATAGCACGGGCGAGTCGGCGAAGGAGCGTTCAGAGCTTAAGCAGCGAGTGGAAGACCTCGAACGCGAGCTTGAGGAGACCCGCCGCAGGCTGCAAAGCCAGATCGAGGAGCTATCCGAAGCGTATCTGGGAGTTTCCGTGAGTGATGTCGGGCTTTGGCGACGCTGGATCCTCGGGCTTCGCGGGGCGTACGTGAACGCTGTGGACCCAGGCTCCCCGGCACAGAAGGCGGGACTCCGCCCAGGCGACATCATTCTGGCGCTGGGTGGCCTCACGATCGAAAACAGCGACGCCCTCATTTGGATGATTCAGAGAAAGAGGCCGGGGGAGTGGGTTAGCATCGAAGTCCGGAGAGACGGCCGGACGCTATTCTTGGCGGCCCAGTTGGGCCGCAGACCAAAGCGTTAACGCTAAGCTCGGGCACCCGTTTGGGCGCTACTTAGTGGCTGTGCGGGGTGCAGGGCTGGCCGGGTCACCTCGTGAGGGTCGCGAGGGGTGACGCCGGCTTTCCTGTGGAAAAGCTCAGCGGGGGCCTTCGGCACCCGGCGGACGACTCCGGCGCTGCTATGAAGAGCACAAAGCCCAGCGCGCCAGCGCATGGGTCGTCCGCAGGGCGCGTCGGCGTCGGCGCTGCTTCTGGGTGGATCGGATTACTCCTTCGGCCTCGGGCCAGCGCCCCCTCCATATCTTGCCGGCGGCCGCCTGGTTCAGGCCCGCCACCGCTCGGAGCAGGTCGCCCGCCGCCTCTCACAGCCGCTGTGCTCGGGGCTCGGAAGGGCCGGCGCACAGCGCCTCAATCACGCTGGCCGGGCCGGGGGCGGCTGGGTTGATCACAAGGTGTTCGGGAGCGCCAGGGTTCGCCTTGCCATTGACGGCGACCGGAGCCTCTGCCATCGCTCATTCTCCTTCCTGAACTCGGCTTACGGGCCAGACTCGCCCCCCACCGCTACTGTACGTGGCGGTGGAGCCACGCGACGGCTGAATTGCACGGGGGCCACCCGAAGCCCATTGTGTGTGTGCTAGCCGAAAAGTGGCCCACTTTTCGGGGTTGTGCTACTCGAAAAGTTGACCACCCTGAGGCCCTCCCCGGTAGACTGGCGGGGTCGCCACCCACTGCCAGTCACGGGGGGAGAGGAGTTGCTCGGGATGGTCGATATCGAGTCTATCCGCAAACTGTACTTCGTCCAGCGCTGGTCCGTCCGCAGGATCAGCCGAGAGCTTGGCTATTCGCGCCAAAGCGTCCGCAAGGCCATCGCCAGCTCGGCGCCTCCCCGTTACCACCTCCGGGAACCCAGACCGCGGCCGGTCGTCGGCCCGTACCTGGGCGTCATCGAGCAGTGGCTGTGGGACGACTCGGAGGCACCCCGCAAGGAGCGGCACACGGCCCGGCGCATCTACCAGCGGCTCGTGGCCGAGTACGGCTTCACCGGCGGGGAGTCGACCGTTCGGCAGGTGGTGGCCGAACTCCGAGGCCGACAGGTCGAGCCCTACATCCCCCTGGTGGCCGCCCCGGGTGAGATGGCGCAAGTCGATTGGGGTCCGGCCGTGGCCATCATCGGGGGCCGGCGGACGGAGGTGCAGCTGTTCTGCCTGCGGCTGCATTTCAGTGGGGTCGCCTTCGTCCGCGCCTACCCCACGCAGCGCCTGGAGGCCTTCCTGGACGGTCACTGCCGGGCGTTTGAGTGGTTGGGAGGGGTACCGGCCTGCCTGGTCTACGACAACCCCAAGACGGCGGTGGTGCGCATCCTGCAGGGCCCCGAGCGGGAAGAGCACGTCCTGTTTGCGAGCCTGCGGGCGCACTATCTCTTTGAAAGCCGCTTCTGCCGGCCCGGGCAAGCTCACGAGAAAGGCGGCGTCGAGAACAGGCTGCGCTGCGGGCCTTGCCGGCCCATCCCTTCCGCAGCAGTATCACCCGGATGGTGAAGGTCAACGCGTTGTCGCTGGTGCACTTTGACCGCAACCGCTATTCCGTGCCGACGGCGTACATCGGCCGCACGCTGCAGCTGGAGGCGTTCGCCGACCGGCTGGGGCTCTGGAGCCGAGAGCGGCTGGTCGCCATGCATCCCCGCTCGTACGGCCGCGGGGAGACCCTCCTGGTGCTGGATCACTACCTGGACGCCCTGGCCCGCAAGCCCCGGGCCGTGCTGAACGCCCGCGTGG
>JBFMCJ010000309.1:0-2049 GCA_040754675.1 Bacillota bacterium | reverse complement strand
TGGAGCCGAGAGCGGCTGGTCGCCATGCATCCCCGCTCGTACGGCCGCGGGGAGACCCTCCTGGTGCTGGATCACTACCTGGACGCCCTGGCCCGCAAGCCCCGGGCCGTGCTGAACGCCCGCGTGGTGCGCCAGTTGCCCGAGGTCTATGAGCGGGTCCGGCAACGGCTCTGTTCGGCCCGACCCGATGGGTATCGGGATTTCTGTGCCCTGTTGTTGCTGCACCGGGAGTTCCCGGCCGACCAAGTGAGGCAGGCCGTGGAGCAAGCCATGGCCATGGACATGCTCGAGCCGGCCACGGTCCGCCAGTTGCTCCTCAACCAGACGGCGCCCGCAGCGCCCGGGCCGGTGCCGGTTCCCCCTGCCTTTCGTGACGTGCAGCTCGCAGCGGCTGACCTGGCGCGCTACAACGCCCTGCTGGAAGGGATGAGGGCTTCATGAGGACACCCGAAGCGACCGAAGGCTTGGTCGATTTGTACTGCCAGAAGCTGAAGCTACCGGGCGTGCGACAGATCTACCGGGAGGCGGCCCGCCAGGCGCTGGCCCAGGGGGACGACCCGGTACGCTTTCTGGAGACCTGCCTGCCCCACGAACTCGACCAGCGGGCCCAGCGGAATTTGCAGCTGCGCCTCAAGCAGGCCCGCTTTCCCTGGGTCAAGACGCTGGCCGATTTCGACTTCACCGTCATCCCCAAGCTCCCCAAGGCCCGGGTGCTGGCGCTGGCCGACGGCCGGTTCATCCGCCAGCGGGAGGTGGTCCTGATGGTGGGCCAGACGGGCACGGGCAAGACGCACTGCGCCATTGCGCTGGGGTTGGCCGCCATCGAGGCCGGCTTCCGGGTACGGTTCATCCGGGTGGTGGAGCTGGTGCAAGAGCTCTTGGCGGCGGACAAGGAGTTTCGGCTTCCCGCCTCCCTGAAGGCCTGGCAGAAGGTCGACCTGGTCATCCTCGACGAGCTCGGTTACCTGGGGCTGGGACCCGGCGGCCCGCTGCTGTTCCAGTTCTGCTCGGACCGCTATGAGCGCGGCGGCCTGATCGTGACGACCAACCTGGAGTTCAGCCGGTGGGGGGAGGTGTTCGGCGATGCGACGCTGGCGGCCGCGCTGCTGGATCGGTTGACGCACCGGTCCCACGTGTTGCTGTTCGAGGGAGAATCCTATCGGTTTCGAGAGAGTTGCCGGCGCCAGGAGGCCCTGGAGGTGGCGGCGGCCCGTCCCCCTACGGGGGACGGGGGTCAGGAGGAGATCGATCCGGGATCCCCGAACTGACAGGTGGTCAACTTTTCGATCATCACCCTGGTCAACTTTTAGGCTGGCACGCGCATGTTGCCCGGAACATAATCGAAGAGCAGGGTGCGAGGCACCCCGCCGATGTACGTCAAGGCCCGGTGCAAACACCCCGCCAGCGTGGCCATGGCCAGCGACGGGATGAACTCGACGTAGATCACCCGCGACCACGACAGCGTCAGGATGAAGGCGTACAGCCGCACCCGAGCCCCCTCGACGACGAGGGTTCCAAAGTGTCCCCAGTCCACCTGGGCCTGCTCGCCGGGAAGGGTCTCGATGGGCTTGTACTCCCGGACCGGGTGCGGCCGGATCCGAGCCACGAACCGGCGCACCGTACAGCGGGAACCCGTATAGCCCTGCTGGCGGATCTCCTGGTAGAGCCGTTCCGCCGTCAGCTCCGGCCACCGGGCCAGCCGGGCCGTGATATACTCGGCGTAGCGGTCGATCTTGCGGGCCCGCTGGCGGTAGCGGGGAGGCTCGACGGGACAGGCGGGGCCGTCCCAGTACTTGGCCACGCTGCCGCGGTCGATCCCGAGGCGGTCGGCGACCTGAACCTTCTTGAGCCCTTCGTCGCGCAAGTGCCGCAAAGCGATCACCAGCTCCTGTCCGATCAGGTTTGCTCGCTCCTTCGCCGGATCCGATTGGGTGCGTCTCCCAGCGGAGCCGATACGAAGGGGCGGGCATTTTCACCTACCTGACCGGACCTGCGGGTTTTTCGTGGCCATTCGTGCGGCTTTTTCGTGGCCACTTATGGGGATTTTAC
>JBFMCJ010000308.1 GCA_040754675.1 Bacillota bacterium | reverse complement strand
ACGGTCATGCCGGGGAGCTGGGCCACGTCGGAAACTGGAGCACGCGGACCTGCTGGTGCGGCCGTACCGGGTGCCTCGAGACGGTTGCTGCCGGGTCAGCCATCCTGCGGGAAGCTGCCTGTGCCATGGGGACGGAGGCCCAAAAGCTCACCCTGCGCGAGGTTTTCGAATCCTTTGCCTGGGAGCCGCGCGTACAGCCCATCCTTCAGGCTGCCGGTAAGGCCCTCGGGGCGGCCGTGTCCGACCTGGCCAAAGTGCTCGACCCCGCTTTGATCGCACTGGCGGGCCCTGTGCTCACCATCCGGCCCCTGGTGGAAGCTCTCAAGCAACAGTTGAGCGCCGGCTTTCTCCAGGGGGATACGCCCCCGGCCGTGGTTATCGTCGATCTCCCCGACCTGCCAGCCCTCGGCGCGGCGGCGGTCGCCCTCAAAGACGTGCTGTTCACCGGGGCGTATCGGGACTCCACGCCCCGGAGCTTTGCGACGTGACATCCAGAGGGGAAGCGGTGAGAGGGTTTGGATGACGCGTACAACGTGGCAAGCATCGTGGAAGGCGGAAGGAGAATCATCACCGGTCCGCTGTTCGACCCGGAGGACGGGGTCTGCCTGGTCGCGCCTCCCGGCAATGGTCAGGGATACTGGGCCGGAGCCCCCGGGATCTTTTGGGATCAGGACGCCGGCGAGTTCTTTCTCGCCTACCGGCTGCGAGAGCCCCGCGGCCCCGAGGACAGGGGCCGGGGTTACGAAGTCCGTGTGGCCGAAAGCCGCGACGGCGTCACGTTCAAGGACGTGTTCGTCATCTCCAAGCAAGAGCTCAACTCGCCCTCCCTCGAGCGCGCCGCCCTCTTCAAGGACGCGGCGGGCGAGTATCGCCTGCTGTTCAGCTATGTGGACCCGTCGGACAGGCGCTGGCGCATCGACGCCATTGGAGCGCGCCACCCGTCCGAGTTCAGGCTGGATCGCCGGGAGCCCGCCTTCACCGCTCCCGACGCCGGGGCGGAAGGCGTCAAAGACCCGTGGATCATGAACGTCAACGGGACCTATTACCTGTACATGAGCTACGCTCCCCGCCCCGACCGGGCCATCGACGAGCCCACTATGCACGCCACCGCCGATGCGTTCAGCACCGGCTATACGCGCTCCCTGACCGGCCTGGCCACGAGCCGTGATGGGCGGCGGTTTGAATGGGCCGGCATCTCTCTGGGGGTGGGCACCACCTGGGACAGCTACGAGTCGCGGATCTCGTCGGTGGTGTACGTACCGCCGTTCTTCCTGGCGTTTTACGATGGCATCGCCTCTCTCGAGCGCAACTACGAGGAGCAATCGGGCCTGGGCGCCAGCCTCACGTTGAGGCGGTTCACCCGAATCACGGAAGAGGGCCCCGTTCTGAAATCGCCCCATGGCTCCGGGTCACTCCGGTACGTCGACGTCGCGGTGCGTGACCGGGAGTGGCTGTTCTACTACGAATACTGCCGGCCTGACGGCTCCCACGAGCTCCGGATGAGCCGGGTCGATCCCCGCTCGCTGCGGCTGGCGGAACTGTTTACCGGAGGTGCGGGCCAGTGAAGCGCATCTTGGAGATGACCCCGAGCGAACTTCGCAACACCCGGGGGCGCCAGCTGCTGGAGTCCATCCAAGCAGCTGAGGGCCGAACGATTGTGGCCGAGGTGGTGGCCCCGTCTCCGGGGTTCGTTCGCCCCCTGACCAACGCCGAGGTGGCGGCGGCGTTCGGGGCGGACCTGATCTTGCTGAACGGCTACGACTCCCTGCAGCCGGCCATCGGGGGCCTTCCGGCGGACGGGCCGGACCAATCCAATCCGGATGATGCCGTGCGGGTGCTCAAACAGTTGGTGGGCCGGCCCATCGGCATCAACCTCGAGCCCTGCCCCCCAGGCGCCTCCATCAGCACGGGCCGGCAGGCGAGCCGGCAGACGGTTGAGGCCGCCCTTCGGCAGGGTGTGGACTTCGTGGTGCTGACGGGAAACCCGGGCACGGGTGTCAGCAATCCCCTTATCCTCGACGCTATCCGGCAGTGCCGCGAGGTGGCCGGCGACCGGCTCATCGTGGTGGCCGGTAAGATGCACGCAGCCGGGGTGCTCAGCGAGTCCGGCCGAAGGATGCTGACGGAAGAGGATGTGGAGGCGTTCGTCGGGGCCGGCGCCGACGTGGTGCTGCTGCCCGCGCCGGGGACGGTGCCCGGGTTCACCGTGGAGCGGGTGGCGGCGCTCGTGGACGCCGTGCACCGGAGAGGGGCGCTTGTCCTGGCCGCCATCGGCACCTGCCAGGAGAGCTCCGATCCGGAGACGGTGCGGGAGTTCGGGCTCGCTGGCAAGATGGCCGGTGCCGATGTTCTCCACATCGGTGACTGCGGGTACGGGGGCATGGCGCCGCCGGAAAACATCATGGCCCTGTCCATTGCGGTGAAGGGCCGGCTCCACACCTTACGGAGGATGGCCATGTCCGAGCTCAGGTAGGACGCCATGGCGTAGGACGCAGGGAAGCAGGGCAGGTCGCAGGGGCAAGAACGAGAGCGGGGAGAGGGAGGGGACTCGGTTCATGGCTGTTAAGTTGAAGAAGCTCGTGTCTGCACTGGCCACCGTGGGTCTGTCGGGCGCGCTGCTGACGGGCATGTGGGCGGCCGCCCCCGCGGATGCGGCCGGCAAGACCCGCGTGACCGTGTGGCTCATGGCCGGCGGCCCGGACTTCGAGAAGGTCATGAACAACGCTATCGAAGAGTTCGAGAAGTCAAACCCGAACATCGACGTGGAGCATCAGTTCATCCCGTGGCCGGGCGTGGACGAGAAGGTGGCCTCGGCGCTCGCCTCGGGCACCAACCCCGACGTCATGGAGATGGGCAACACGCGGCTGCCGCCGTACGTGGCCATGGGCGCGCTGGCGAGCCTTGAGCCGTTCCTGAAGGGCTCCCCTCTTGCAAGGGAGATTACGCAGGCCCAGTGGGAGGTCTCCGGCGGCCTTCACGACGGCCAGCGGTATGCCGTGCCGTTCATCCAGGCCACGCGGCCGCTGTTCTACAACCGGGCCATCTTCCGGGAAGCGGGCCTTGACCCCGACGTCTCCCCCTCGACCTGGGAGCAGTGGCTGGAGGCGGCGAGCAAGACCCATAACCCGCGCCGCGGCATCTCGGGCCTGAGCATCGGCGGCAACGACAACATCCCCCTGCCGTTCCTGTGGTTCGGGCCGCTTCTGTGGCAGGCGGGCGGGCAGATCCTGACGCCGGACAACCGGAAGGCGGCGTTCAACTCGAAGGAGGGCGTCGAGGCGCTGTCGTTCCTGGTCGAGTTGGTGGAGTACGCACAGCCGGGGTTCCTCGGGATGCGCAACGCGGACGCCGATCAGCTGTTTTACCAGGGGCGGGCCGCCACGACCACCATGCCGTCCAACTCGCTCATCCGGATCCCCGCCCAGTATCCCAAGCTCGACTTCGGGATCGGGCTCACCCAGCGCAAGCAGAAAGCGACGTCGGCGGGGATGGACTCGCTCGTCATGTTTTCGACGGCCAAGGACAAGCAGGCGGCGTGGAAGGTCATCGAGTGGCTGACGGGAGCGCGGGCGCAAGCAGCCATAGCGAAGGTCAGCGGCTTTACGCCGGTGCTCGAGTCGCTCGTGACGTCGCCGGAGTTCGCCGAGGACAAGCGGTGGAGCGTGGTGTTCGAGACCATGCAGTACATGCGCGCCCTGCCGATGCTGCCGGTGTGGGCGCGCATCCAGCCGCGGATGGGTGAGGAGATCCACTACGCCCTGGCCGGCAAAAAGACGCCGCAGGAGGCGCTCGACGCGGCGGCCGAGTTCGCCAACGCGCAGCTCGAGACGGCCGGGAAGTAGGGCGGAGACAGAGCACGGGCCGTCCGGCCACACACCGACCCGGGCGGCCCGTGCTCGAACCCCTCACGTACTTGCACCTGAGGGCGAGGTTCAAGCGGCATCGCCCAAGGGCGGCGTTGGAGCGTATCGCTTGAGGGCGACAGAAAGGGAGCGCGGTGAGTGGCAGCGGTAGGGAGCCGCCGGCGGCAGGCGCTGGTCGGGTGGGCGTTCATCCTGCCTGTGTTGGCCGTCTTTGCCACGTTTGTGGCCTACCCGGCCGTCTCGTCCCTCTACATGAGCTTCTTCAAGTGGAGCCTCGTGAACGGCGCCGAGCGCTTCGTTAGTCTCAGCAACTACGCCCGAGCGCTCTCCGACGACGTCTTCCTCACGTCGCTGCACAACGTGGCCCTCTTCACCCTGTCCGTTCCCGGGCGGGTGGCGCTGGGCCTCGCTCTGGCGCTGCTGCTCCACCGCCACTTTGCCGGGCGTAACCTGGCCCGGGCCGTCTACTTCCTGCCGTACGTGACGTCGTGGGTCGTGGCCGCCACGGTGTGGAAATGGATTTATCAGCCCGACGGACTCATCAACGTGGTGCTGGGCTTCTTCGGGATCGGGCCGGTGCTGTGGCTGGCCGAGCCGGGGCTCGCCATGCCGTCTATCATCCTGGCGAGCATCTGGAAGACGGCGGGCTTCGACATGGTGGTGTACCTGGCGGCGCTGGCGTCGGTTCCGAGAGAGTACGAGGAGGCCGCTAGCATCGACGGCGCCTCGAGGTGGCAGATCTTCTGGCGCATCACCCTGCCCCAGTTGACGCCCACGACGCTGTTCCTCATGGTGGTGGGGTTCATCGCCGCCCTGCAGCTGTTTGCACAGCCCTACATCATGACGGCCGGCGGCCCGGGGCGGGCGACCGTGGCACCGGTCATGTACATCTACGAGCACGCCTTCAAATACTACGACTTCGGCTACGCGGCGGCCATGGGTTATGTGCTGTTCCTCATCATCCTGGCACTGACCCTTTTGCAGTTCCGCCTGTTTGGCCGGGAGTAGCGGAAAGCGGGA
>JBFMCJ010000307.1 GCA_040754675.1 Bacillota bacterium | reverse complement strand
TACCCGCAGTGTCGCTGGTTCGAATCCAGCCGCCGCTACCACTATCAGGTGGACCATTAGCTCAACTGGTAGAGCATCCGACTCTTAATCGGAGGGTTGCAGGTTCGAGTCCTGCATGGTCCACCAGCAAAATCATAGAGCCGCAAAAGGTTCGCGGCTTTTCTTGTTTTTGGAATCAGCGGTCCCGACACAAAATCGGTGCCCAATCGGTGCCCTAACTCCGCAGCAGGTCTTCCAGCCTCGCGGCCGCCTGCTCCTGGAGCCCGGGCAGCACATGGCTGTACGTGTTGAGGGTCGTGCTGATGTCCTCGTGACCGAGCCGCTCCTGCACCACCTTCGGGTGCACGCCCTGGGCCAGCAGCAGCGTGGCATGCGTGTGCCGCAGGTCGTGGAACCGCAGGCCAGGAAAGCCTGCCCGCTTCGCCAGGGCGGCAAAGCGGTGGGTTATGGTCGAGGGATCGAGGGGTTCCCCGTTTTCCCGGCAGAACACCAGCCCGCGATCGTGGTACTCGGCGCCTAGCCGCAGGCGGTTCTCAGCCTGCCTCCGCTTGTGCGCCCGCAGCAGGGCAACGGTGCCCGGAGCGAGGGCCACAGTGCGGCGGCTCTTGTGGGACTTCGGCTCTTGGAACACGATCTTGCCCTGGAGCTTCGTAAGCGCCTGTCGCACGTGCAGGACCCGCCGCTCCAGGTCCACGTCTTCCCACCTGAGCGCCAGCAGTTCGCCGCGCCTGAGGCCGGTAAAGATGGCCAGGTGGATGAGCACCTCATCCGGGTGCCCCTCGGCGGCTTTGAGCAGCGCCCTGACCCCCGCAGGATCGAGTGCTTTCATCTCCGGCCGGCGAGGCCGCGGGGCCTCCACCGCGTCGGCCACGTTGCGCGGCACGAGCTGCCACTTTACGGCGTGGTCCAGCGCCTCGTGGAGGATACGGTGGATCAGCTGGACGCTGCGGGGCGAGAGGCCGCCCTTGCCGTCAAGCCGGCCTTCCCGCAGGGCCTTGGAGTAGAAGGACTGAAGGTGCATCGGAAGAAGCTTGCCGAGCTCGATCTGGCCCAGGTTCGGGATCAGGTGCCGCTCGACGTACATGCGGTAGCCCTGGTACGTCCTGGGCCGGAGATTCACGGAGCAGTAGTCCTGTAGCCACCGCCGGAGGTACTCCGCGACCGTCATCCGGCTGGGTTGTACCTGCGTGCCCTGCTCGTACTCCACCAGGAGCCTGGCCAACTCCTGCTCGGCCTCCCGCTTGGCGCCCTTAAAGCCACGGACCAGCCGCTTCCGCTTCCCCGTGGCCGGGTCGCGCCCGAGGTCGATCACGATGGTCCAGTTGCTCACGACACCACCCCGTAGAGTGAGCCAGGCCGGAGTGGTGACCCGGCAAGTAGAGGCTTATGACCTCTTGCAGGTCCTCGTGGACGACAAGCTGGCGGACCGGTACACTGTCACCGCCGCCGCCCTCAGGGCGGTACTGGACGGCGCAGGCCTGACCCAGCAGAACCTTACGCCGACGGACAAGACCCTGCCGGCGGACCGGGACTGGCCGCCGGGGACGAAGAAGCTGCAGGTGGTCAATGACCTGCTGGCCGCAATCAACTACCGGTCCTTGTGGATCGACGAGAACGGCACCGCGGTCGCGGAGCCATACCGGTCGCCACCAGAGCGGGCGCCGGAGTATACCTACCGGGACGATGACCAGTCGGTCGTCTTCCCCGAGGTGAGCCAGGGCCTCGACCTTTTTGGGGTCCCGAACAAGTGGGTACTGGTTGTATCGCAGCCCGACCGGGCGGTGCTCACCAGCACATATACCAACAGCAACCCGGACTCGCCGACCAGCACCGTGAGCAGGGGACGGACCATCGTGGACTACCGCGAGGTGGACACCGCCGACCAGGCCAGCTTGGACGCAATGGCCGCCAGGATAGCGTTCGAGGCCTCGCAGGTGTACGAGCAGGTAGAATTCGAGACGGCAATCATGCCGTTCCATAGCGACTCGGACGTGCTGGAACTGCACTATAGCAAGCTGGGAATCGCCTACAAGTACGCCGAGGTGGGATGGGGGTTTGACCTGAAGGCGGGGGCTAGGCATTACCACAGAGCGAGGAGGGTCGTTTCCGTATGAGGCCGGAGGACTTTCTGGACATCATGCGGCGCAGCACTGGCCCACCAGTGTTCCGCCTGGGCACCATCCCGGCGGGGTACACCTCGGGCCGGCCACAGGTGCAGTTCGACGGCGAGGGGAGCCCCAGCACCCGGACCTGGCCCTACCTCGCGAGTTATGCGCCGGCCGCAGGAGACCGGGTGCTGGTGGCCATGCTGGGGAACGGCGGAGTTGTGCTCGGCAAGATCGTGTGAGGAGGTGGCCTGCTGTGCCCGGGGTCTCGAGGTCCCCACCGAAAGCAGAAGGCGCCCCAGCCGGGGCGCCTGTTGTTTACTCTTCGCTCTTGAGCGCATCAATGAGCTGGTCGAGGAGGGCCAGCAACTCCTGCGCGAGGGATCGGAGCTTTGCCTCCGATTCGGTGGCCATCATCTCCCGGCAAAGCTGCCTGATCCTTGAGCACAGATCCTCCAGTTCCAAGACCAGCCCTCCTCTCGGTCATGATGTCCAGAATGAGGCGGTCAAGTTCCTGAGATAGAGTCAGGAACTTCTGCTTGTCCTCGCGCTCGTATGCGACGGACAGTTCTGTTCGGAGCTGCATAAGTCGGTCCACATACTGGCGCAACTTGGCATACCTCCTCCGCTCTTTACTTGGTCAAAACATATTCGCTGTTGGCAGAAGTTTCCCTGCCGGCTGCAGGAGGTGGTCTCCGGTGGCTGCCAACCTGGAGGTGGAAGTCGCCCGGATAGACGAGAGAGTTTCCGACCTGGAAGAATGGCGGGTCAAACAGAACGGATTGCTGGCGGACATCCAGAAAGATCTCCGCCGGCTGCGGGAGGACTGGGGTCGGCGGCCGACGTGGGCGGTGACGGTGATCATTTCGCTGCTGTCGAGCGCCTGCGTCGGCATGGCCCTTTAAATCATCACGGGGAGGTAAGAACATGAATACTGAAGGACTGAAGGACCTGGCAATCGGCGGCGTCTCTGCCGCCGCGGCGATCTGGGTCACACTCGAGGCCCTCAAGATCGCCGGTTGGGTGAAGCGCCGGTTTGCCCCGCTCGTGGCCATCGGGATGGGGGTCGTGGTCAGCGTAGCCAATGCCCTCTGGCCGGCGGGCACGGCCATCGTCGTGGTGGGCGTGGGCCTCGGCGGGATCGTCACCTGGATCTACGCCGGCGCCAGCAAGATGAAGGAAAACGCAAAGGGTGGCGGGCAATGAACCCCTTCGCGCGGAACCTGCTGTGGGTGTTCCGGGTGGGCGACTGCGGCGGCGCGGCGGCCGCCGTAGCAACGGCCAAGAGGCTGGGCGCGGGCTTGATAGTCAAGTACCATGACGGCGACCCGGCCGACGACGCCAAGTTTGGCTTCCAGGAGCAGTTCCGGGCCGTGCTCCAGGCCGCGCAGGGGCAAGGCGTACTCGTGCTGGCATGGGGCTACTGCTACGGGAACAAGTACGGCAACCTGCTCAAGGAGGCCGACGCCGCCGCCCAGTCGCTCAAGGAAGGAGCTTCAGGCTACGTCATTGACGCCGAGAGCGAGTGGGAGGTCCCCGGCTCCGACGACTGGGCCAGGCGGTTCGTGGAACGGGTGCTGTCCCAGGTGCCCGGGGCCCAACTCGCCTTCGCGCCCTTTTGGAACATGCGCTACCATCCCCGGTACCCGGCCAAGGCCTTCGCCCAGGCCGGGTGCGTGGCGGTGATGCCCCAGATGTACTACGCGCTGGCGAAGAAGCGACCCGACCAGGTGGCTGCCATGTGGCAGGTGGCGCTGGAGGATTTCTCTCCCATCGGCCTGCCCATCTACCCCATCGGGGAGCTGCCGGATGCCATGCCGGAGCACGTGCGGGCATTCCTGGCCGCTATAGGCGACCGGCCGCGCTCGTGGTGGCTGTTGGACAAGGCGTCGCCAGAACTGCTGGAGACGGCGTTCCCGGAGCCGCCGATGGTGCCGTTTGCGGAGTACAAGCGGGTGGTTGATGAACTCGAAATCGCCCGCGAGAAGCTGGCGCGGATCCGGGAGATCGTGGGTTAATTCCATGCGGAATACTGGTGGACCCGTAGCTCAGCCGGGAGAGCGCCTGCCTTGCAAGCAGGAGGTCGTGGGCTCGAGCCCCACCATGGGCTAGTTTGAAGCCGCTCTGACGGACCACGTTCGGTTACTGACGGCTGAGAGAGCACAAGCTTGCTGGAATACCGGTTCTCGGGCAAGGGATAGTTGACGATGGTACCCACTAGCTGTATTGTAGTTGACAAACAGGCCAGGTCCTGGTAAAGTAGTTGCGTACCCGGCAAAGCAACTACGGGAGGGAAAGCATGGAAGGCAGCGTTGCTTGGTCCTTAATCGAGCAGGAGATCCCGCAACAGGTGCGTTGGCTTCTTGTCGGCGCGATCAACAGGGCGTACGCCATAAGCTATGACTTATGCCAGGAGATTGAATGGCTCAACTGGCCTGTTGGTCGGGACGTCCTTGGCTACTTGCGTCGGGTTGCCGTGGATTTCGAGATGAAGAGGCTGGTGGACTCAAACCAGATACCGTTCGAGTATCAGGTAGCACCCAATGCTGCTGATAATTGTCGCCATCTGGAATTGAAGACCCCCCGCTGTGTCATAACGATAAGCCATGTCCAGTCGCGGGAAAGGCTCCCTCGCAGGGCGGTCTTTCGAAGCAACCTGGGTCTTTCTAACCAGCTCTTCTTTGATTTTTCGGGTGAATTGTGTGCTGTAAGAGAGGGGCCTTACTACTTGTTGCTGACTCACGGAGCTTCCGGCCCGACCCCCGACTTCATATACCTGGGGGTCCCCGAACCAGGCATTACGGCA
>JBFMCJ010000306.1 GCA_040754675.1 Bacillota bacterium | reverse complement strand
CTTCTGGAGAGTGTCCCCGGCCGGCCGGGTGGGGGCCGCGAGAAGCCGTGAGCCGGCGGCCGAAGGGCTCCGGGTCGTGGTGGCAGCTCCCCGACGGGGGGTGGCGCGGGTATGTGACCGCAGGCAACGGCGGGCGGCCCCGCAGGGTTTGGCGCCGGGCCCGTACCCTGAAAGAGCTTCACCGGAAGCTTCAAGACGCGCGACTTGCGGCTCTGGAAAACCGTCTGCCCTCCCCCGGCGCCAGCCTCGCCACGCTGGGTGACTGGATGCGGGCGTGGCTCTCGGGGTGGATGGCGAGAAAAGAGCGCAGCGTCAACACGGTGGAGGCGTATACGGCGGCGCTACGCCGCATCTTCGACGAGATAGGGTGGAAACGCCTCACCGAACTGACTGCCGACGACCTCGACGCCTTCTACATCGCCCTGGCCAACCGGGGCCTGGCGCTCGGGACCCGCCGGTTGACGCACAGCGTCCTGCGACAGGCGCTGGCCGCCGCGGTCAGGAAGAGGCTGATTTCCTTCAATCCGCTCAAGGAATGCATGGCTGCCCCCACCGCAGGTGACGAAGGCGAGCCCCGGGCGTTCACCCCCGAACAACTGCGCGCCCTGCTGGAGACAGCTCGCGGCGAGCACTACGGGCTGGCCATCTGGATCGGGGCGAAGACGGGGCTGCGGGTGGCCGAGGTGACGGGCCTGCAGTGGGGCCACGTGGATCTGGAACAAGGCCTGATCCGGGTACGCCAGCAACTGGTGTACAGACCCGGCCAGGGCCTGACCGCGGCACCCCTCAAGAGCAGGGCGGCCCGGCGGGACGTGCCGGTCCCTGAGGACCTGGGCCGGCTCCTTCGGGAGGAGCGGTCAGCACGGGAGCCGGTGCCGGGCGACGCCTACGTCATTCTGAGCCCCTGGGGCCGGCGGGCCCACACGGCCCGCATCGATGCGGCCCTCAAGCGCGTGTGCCGCCTAGCGGGCCTGCCTGAGGAGTTCACCTTCCACGACCTGCGGCACACCTACGCCACCATGCTGGCCGAGGGCCACGTCCCCATCAAGAAGGCGGCGGCCCTCCTGGGCCACGCCGACATTCGCACGACCCTCCGGTACTATGTGCGGGTCTGGAGCACGGAGCACCGGGACGTGCTTGCGGCCATCGATCGGTACCTGCGCCGGGAAGCCCCCGGCGGATAGGAAAAGGCGCGACGCCCGGGGCGGTAAGGTGCCGGCCGGGGTGCCACCGGCCTTCAGAATCCAGGGGCCACGCAGAGAGGTGCACAACTCGCCGTTGTAGACCACGACGTAGAGGTTATCGCCGCGCCGGCGCAGCATGGGCTGCCCGCCTCCGGTGGGATCCACCACCACCAGCCGCCGGTGCGCCAACACGCAGTGGGGCGAAACCCACGTCCCGCAGTCGTCCGGGCCCCGGCAGGCGAGCGTGGCTCCCATGCGTTCGACGAGGTGCGCCGACCTCGACAGGTCGCGCCCGAAATCCACCCAACCCGCAATCCCGCACATGGCTCCGGCCCCATATCCCTGAGCGTACCGTCGGTTCAGTCCATGGTACGCCGGTCACGGGAAAGCGGTGCGAGGTGGTTCGCAAAGACGAGGGCTCCGGCCCGGTCAGGTCGGGCCGGAGCCCGGCGTGTGAGGGGGCACGCGGGCTGCGCGACGCGCACGCGTCACGCTTACACGTCGAAGTAGAGCACGAACTCCCACGGGTGCGGCCGCGTGTTGACCGCGAGCGACTCGCGCTGGCGCTTGTAGTCGATCCACAGGTCCACGAAGTCCTTGGTGAAGACTCCGCCCTTGAACAAGAACTGGCAGTCGTCCCTCAGGGCGTCCAGCGCCTCGTCCAGCGAACCCGGCAGCGATCGGATGGAGAGGAGTTCGGCGGGGCTCAGGGTGTAGATATCCCGGTCAAGCGGGTCACCGGGGTCGATGCGGTTCTGGATGCCGTCCAGGCCCGCCATGAGCATGGCGGCGAAGGCCAGGTACGGGTTCGCCGAGGGATCCGGCGGGCGATACTCGATGCGCTTGGCCGCGGGGTTTTGAAAATACATAGGGATCCGCACCGCGGCGCTGCGGTTGCGCTTGGAGTAGACGAGGTTGACGGGGGCCTCGAACCCCGGCACGAGCCGCTTGTACGAGTTGGTGCTCGGGCTGCAGAACGCCGCGAGCGCCCGCCCGTGGAACAGCAAGCCGCCGATGTAATAGCGGGCAAGCTCGCTGATCTGCGCATACCCGGCGGCGTCGTAGAACAGGTTGCGGCCCTCGATCCACAGGCTCTGGTGCACGTGCATGCCCGAACCGTTGTCTCCGTGGAGGGGCTTTGGCATGAAGGTGACAGTCTTGCCGTAGCGCCGTGCCACGTTCTTGGCCACGTACTTCAGAAGCATCACCCGATCGGCCATGGCCGTCAGCGTGGCGTAACGAAGGTCGACCTCAGCCTGCCCGGCGGTGGCCACCTCGTGGTGGTGGGTCTCCACGTCGACGCCGATCTTCTGGAGCGTGAGGGCAATCTCGGCCCGGATGTCCGACACGGTGTCGACCGGCGGGACGGGGAAGTAGCCTTCCTTGTAGCGCGGGCGGTGGCCCGGGTTCGGGGCCCCGCCGTCCCGGCCCGAGTTCCAGAAGCCCTCGAACGAGTCGATGAAGTAGTAGCCGCTGTGCTGGTTCTGGTCGAAGCGGGCGCTGTCGAGGATGAAGAACTCGGCCTCAGGCCCCCAGTAGCTGGCTTCCGCAATCCCCGCCGAACGCAGGTACTGTTCCGCCTTGCGGGCGATGTAGCGCGGGTCGCGCTCGTAGGGGCGGCCCGTATCGGGATCCTTCACCTCGCAGATGAGGCTCAGGGTTGGGTGCTCGTAAAAGGGGTCGATGAAGGCCGTCGAAGGGTCGGGGACGATGAGCATGTCGCTTTCGTTGATGGACTGGAATCCCCGGATGCTGGAGCCGTCGAAGCCGAACCCTTCGGTAAAGCTCTTTTCGCTCAGCTCGTCGATGGGCACGTGGAAGTGCTGCCACTGGCCCGGTACGTCCACGAACTTCAAGTCCACCATGACGACGCCTTGACTCTTCGCCTGCTCGATCAGTTCCCGGGGCGACGCGGCCCGGAGGACCGATGTCGCGCGCCCGTTGACAACAACTTCCATTCGCTCGCCTCCCTCGCCAGCTTTGACGGTATTGTATGAGAATGTTGGTAGGTTGTCATCTATGTGTCATGTAAACGTCATGTAAAAGAACGCAAGGCGGGGCAAGCACGAGGTAGCGACACGGTCTGCGTCGGAATCAGGGCAGGCCGGGGATGCCGTGGACCAGGCCCGGCCACATCCGCAGGGCGCTGTCCCGCAAGGCCTGCTGGACGCGCACGGCATCCTCCAGGGTGCCGATCCCGGCTGCCAGCAGGTGGGGCACCAGCTTGAGATAGATGCGCCCGGCCATGATGGCATCCCCCTCGGCGGTGTGGCGTCCTTCCACCGGAACCTCCAGCCGAGCGGCCAATTCCTCCAGGGTGAGCCCGTCCCAGCGGGGCCAGAGGGCTCGTGCCAGGTCGGCCACGTCGAGGGCGGGGGGCGCCAGGGGGGCCAGCCCGCTTTGGCGGGCGATGCGGGCGAGCAGCGTCAGGTCGAAGTGGACGTGAAAGCCCACCAGGGAGGTTTCGGCCGGCCACCAGCAGAGCAGCCGGCGCACGGCCTGATCCGGCGGGGGGGCACCTTTGACGTGGTCGTCGGTAATGCCATGCACTCTCCGGGCGGCCCGAGGGATGGGTCGGCCCGGGTTGATGAGGCTCGAGTAGCCCCGATCCGGGCGGGGCTGCCCTTCCACGAAGGGCACGGCGGCCACGGCCACCGGAAGGTCCCGGCGGGTATCCAGGCCGGTCGCTTCAGTATCCAGGGCTATGAACCGGGTGCGGGGCAACTGCCGGCTCATCAGGCCGTCACCCCCCTTGCGCCCCCCTCATCCGAACAGCACGTCGGTCATGAAGCGGCTGCGAAGGTCATCCTGCAGACGCCGGATGGCGGCAAACGCCTCGCGCAGGGCCGCTCGGTCGGCCCGGTTGAGGGCATGGAGCGGCATGGGGCCAGAGGGTGCCCGACCCGCACGAAGGTCGGCCAGCTGGCTGCGCAGCCGCAGCCGGGTGATGGTCTCGTAGGCGGCCGTCAGTTCCTCGACCTCGCCTGGGGCCAGGCGGCCATCGGCGGCGCTGGCCTCCCGGATCCGGTCCAGCGTGTTGGTATGCGGCAGCCCCAGATCCAGGGCGTGAACGCGGACGCTGCCCACCAGAGGCAGCATCCCCTGCGGCTTGAGGTCGATCATGCCCCGGGCGGGCCCCCACCGGGGCGTCACGATGCGGCCGAACACCCCCAGGGGCGGGACCCAGTAGACCGCCGACCAGGCCAAAAGCCGCAAGAACGCCCGCCACGACGCGATCTGTTCACCCAGGTGCCGGCGCAGTTGATGGGCCAGTCGGGACTCACCCCACACGGGCCGAAAGTCGAAGAAGATGGAGGCCAACAGGAGGTCCTGGACGGAAGACTCCCGGACCCACCGGGAGAAGTACTCCCGCCACACGTCGACGGGCTGGCACCACTTCGGGTTGGAGGCCATCACGCCGGCCGGACAGGGAGGAACCCCGCAGCGGACCAGTCCCTGCACCGTCCTTTCGGCCAGGCGCTTGAAGTAGACTTCCGCACCCCAGGGCGGCACGAGGGAGTCGGTTACGTAAACCAGGGCGTTGTCCTGGTCGGTCCTCAGGGTTTGCTCCCGGCGGCCCTCGCTGCCCAGCGCCAGCCAGCAGTAGGGGACGGGCGGTTCGCCGTAGCCTTCCTCGGCCAGCCGGGCCTCGGTGAGGGCCAGGACGCGCCGCACCAGGGCATCGTTGAGTTCCGCCGCGATCCGGGCCAGATCGATGGCCGACACCCCGGCATCCACCAGCC
>JBFMCJ010000305.1 GCA_040754675.1 Bacillota bacterium | reverse complement strand
CGGGCGGCAGCGGCTGCTTCGAGACCAGCGAGAATCGCGGGGTAAAACACGTCATCCGTGATGGACGACGCCCTCGCCGCCCGCACGCACCGTACGAAAGCGATGTACCCCGTCGCATTCTTGCCCTGCCGGAGACCCCGTACATACGTACCCTTCCCGGGCACCGTCTCGAGGATGCCCTCCGATACCAGGTCGAGGATTGCCCGGCGCACCGTGACGCGACTCACCGAGTAGGCGCGACACAGTTCTCGCTCCGAGGGCAGCTTGGCCCCCGCGCCCAGACGTCCCGAGGAGATGTCGTGGAGAATCCCCTCCTTCAGTTGCTGGTACATGACGAGCCGATTCTTGCCGGAATGCACGCTCCATCTTGTCCTCCCCGACCAGGCCGACAGCATCAACCTTCGTCGCCGCTTCGGCCCCCTACCTATACCAGGCCGGCCATGCTGCTGTCAACTCGGAGCCTCAGGCTCAAGACGTCGTAGCCACTCTCCCCGGCTATTCCTTACCCAGTCAACAGATGCCGATCCTGCTACGGGAGAACCAGGGCGACGCACCCAGCGTGACGGCTGTCCTACCCGTGTTACCGTTGCAATTGACGGTAGATGAACCCAGCGACCGGACCATCCAGGGAAAGGGTGCGACATGCCCAGCCGGAGGGCCAATCCCGGCGCCCGGAGAGCGACATGTCAGGGCGGCGAGAGAACCCGTCACGCCACGGCCCTCAGGCGTTCGAGGGGAATCGCAGTGGGAAAGGGCCGGTCTTTGACGTTCACACTGAAGGCTGGGCTGGTTCAATTCATGCGCGCCCCCACAGTGCCGCTGACGACTCTCCGGGCATTTCTTCTGATGACGCTCCCGGCTGGTTGAATCACCACGACGTGTCGGCTTACGTAGGCCGTTGAAGACTTGAAGTCGTCGGTGCCCCAAACTGGTCTTGCTTGGCGGGCGATTGCCCCGGGAGTGGGAATTGCAGGAAGGCACATTCCCGAATGCAATGCAGAGATACGGCTTGCCCGCACCCATCTTGAGACCGACTTAGACGTGCATTCGACGCTGCTGAGAGACGCCCCGGGGCTGCAGGGAAGAACGCCGTCGCCGTGCCCCATCGTTGTCAGCCAGGCTCCCCGGCGCGATCATGGGGCTGACGCCAGCCGCCGGCGGGCGGGGGGCCCGCGCCGGCCGAAGGAGGGCCGGAGAGATGAAAGTCGAGCTGTTCGGGCTTGCCTTGCCCGAGGTTCGGCCAGGCGATGACCTGGCCGCGCTGCTGGCCGAAAGCGCACGGACCAGCTGCGGCGGGCTTCAGGCCGGCGACGTGCTGGTCGTCACGAGCAAGGTGATCTCCAAGGCGAAGGGGTACCTGGTGGAGCTGGCCAGGGTCCAGCCCTCCGCCGCCGCCCGGCGCCTGGCGGCTCGAACGGGGCTTGACGCCCGGTTCGTGGACGTGGTCCTGCGGCAGTCGCAGGCGACGCTGTTTGTCGTGCCGCTGGCCGAGTTCATGCGGGAAGGCATTGTCGAACCGGCCCAGCTCGGCTCCGACCCGCAAGCGGTGGCGCGGCTCATCGAGCGCTTCCCCTATGAGATCTTCACCCTTCGAAACGGCGACGTGTACTCGAGCGCCGGGGTGGACGCTTCCAACCACCCCGCCGGCGAGGTGAGCTACCCTCCCCCCGACCCCGACCAAGCCGCCCGGGAGCTGGCCGAGGGAGTTCGGCGGATGACAGGCCTGTACATCCCGGTGATCGTGACCGACACGGAGTACACGCTCGGCCTGGGAACGCAGGACGTGGCTCGCGGCTCGTACGGCATCAAGCCCGCCGCCGGCAAGTTCGGCGCCCCCGACCGGCTGGGGAAGCCGAAGTTCGGCGGGGCCGACCTCGTGACGCACGAACTCGCATCGGCGGCCGCGCTGATCATGGGCCAGACAGCCGAAGGCTTCCCGGCCGTGCTCGTGCGGGGGTTCCCCTACGAACCGTTCGAGGGCGGGATGGCGGGTTACCGGCCGGCGCCCGAGAAAGTGCGGCCGATCGTCCGGCTCACATTGAGCCACTCCGTCCGGGTGCTCGGGTGGCGGTGGCTGCTGGGGCTGGCGGCGGCCATGTTGGCGGGGCGTCGCTCCCGCCCTCGAGCAGCGCCGTACCCCTCGGGCGAAGCCACCGGCAAACCCTCCACGTCCAGCGCACTGTGACGAGCAGCTCTATGGAGTCGAAGGCCCTTCGCCGCCGTCCGAGGTCCGGGCCCAAGCGAGCGGAAACAGGATGATTCCATTCAGGCTGTGCCGGGCAAGTCGAGCCTCACTGGGGTCGTTGCACCGAGCCAGCGGGAACTCGAACGGTGGGTGCTCAACACCTCGTGCGACGAAGTCGCTTCGGGAAAGAGCGGGAAGTGCAACCTGCCGCCGGCACCCGGACCAACCCTCCCCGCCGTGCTAAACTGAGCCACGGGCGCACCCCACGGCCGAAAAAGGTACGGGGCGCGCTCGGAGAGGTATACCGTCACATTCCACGCTTTGCAATGTACGTTTCTTTTGGATGAATCATCCAGCTCGTCCCCGGGGCGTCCTTCCCCCGGGCCGGCGAGTGCCGTGGTAAAATGCCCGGGCTGCCCTATTAGTCGAATCGGGACACAGGCGGCTCCGACAGCTGCACCGCACCGCCACAGGCAGCGCACCGTCAGAGGCAAGGGGGTCGAGCCATGGGATCGGAAGACCGGCCGGACAAGGCGCGCCTCGAGCGCCTCAAAGAGGCCGTTCGCACTCTCCTGGAGGCCATCGGCGAGGACGTGTCCCGGCCGGAGCTTGACCAGACGCCTGAACGCGTCGCCCGCCTCTACCTGGAGCTCTTCTCGGGGCTGCGGGCCGACCCCGCCGCCGAACTCACGGTCGTCCAGGAAGAGAGCGCCCGGGATCTGGTGGTCGTTCGGGACATCCCCGTGCACTCCATGTGCGAGCACCACCTGGTGCCCTTCACCGGGTGGGCGCATATCGCCTACCTGCCGTCGGAGGGCCGCATCACCGGACTCTCGAAGCTGGCCCGGCTGGTCGACGGCTTCGCCCGGCGCCCTCAGGTGCAGGAGCGCCTCACCCACCAGATCGCCGACGCCCTGGAGTCGCGCCTTCAGCCCCGCGGCGTGGTGGTGGTCGTCGAGGCCGTGCACCTGTGCATGGTGATGCGGGGCGCCCGAGCGGAGGGTTCCCGGGCCGTGACGGTGGCCGTCCGGGGCCTGTACGACCGGGATCCGGCCGAGCGGGCGGCGTTGCTTTCGCTCCTCTCGCACCGGAGGCCCGGCTGATTACTCGTCCCGGAAGGAGACAGATGGCGCTTTGTCCTCGCCGAATAGCTCCAATGCTTCACATACCCTGCCTGCATCGCCGCTCTCTGCAGGCGGCCCCCGTATCGTGGCCGACGTGCACGAGCGCCAGCGGGCTCTGGTGGACGCGCTGGAAAGCCGCGGGGTGACCGTGGAGTTTCAGCCACTCCCGGTGGGCGACTTTGTCATCAGCCGCCGCATTGGCGTCGAACGCAAGCGCACCGACGACCTGCTCGCCTCTCTGATGCGCAAGCGCCTGCACCGGCAGCTCGCGGCCCTGCGGACCAACTTCGAGCGCCCCATCCTCATCGTCGAGGGCTACTACCTCTACGCGGGCCGCACGCTCCCGCCCGACTTCGTTCGCCTTCAGATCGCGATGCTGGTCATGGGCGGCCTCACCGTGCTCGTCACCCGGGATCTGGAGGACACAGCCGGCATCCTCGCCGCGCTCGCCCGCCTGGAACAGCAGGGTCTGGGCTACGAGCCCTCGCTCCACGCCCGAAAGCCGGCGGTGGCGCTCGAAGAACAGGCGCGCTATGTGGTCGAATCGCTCCCCGGCATCGGCCCACAGCTTGCCCGAGTGCTCCTCTCGCACTTCGGAAGCGTCCAGCGGGTGATGGCCGCCACCCCGGACGAGCTCATGCAGGTGCCAGGCGTCGGCAAGGCCAGAGCGCGCCGTATCCACAGCGTGCTGACCTCGCTGGCCGGCCGGCCGCCCGGGGACCTGGGTTAGCGCCGCGGTAGGGACCCCGCAGCCAGGGCGTTGCAGGCGTTCTTATTGATGAGGGGGCGAGTTGCCTCCGTTGTTTTCCCGGATGTCCTCCGCTGACGCGCTATCTTCCTCTGAATCCGCTGCCTCTACAGCGTCCTGCCGGAGTCCGAGAGACTCCCGAACTGCCGTAAGGATCCCATCGGCCCGCCGGATGGCATCGTCGGCATCATCCGAGCCGAACGCCTCGTGAGGGCTTCCCTCAGGGAGCGCGTCTGGATAACGGGTGGGGATGTAGTGGCGGTCGAGCACGCGACAATCCTGGCGAAATCTCGCAAACTCCGCACTGAACGCGACGCAGCGGTCGAGCAGCTCCAGCGCGGAATGTCCCCGGACATTCCTCTCGCCGTGAGCCAGGAGAAACGCCTTGAGCGCCTTTTCCACAGCCTGCTGAGCTTGAAAACAAGCCGTGTTGAAGAACTCACCGGCCCGGTTCCAGCGCGCGGCCTCGAGGTCCCGGTTTGCTGTCGCAAGCCAGCGGCGCGCTTCCCGCTCATTCTGATCACCCAGGTCGCTCGTACACGACCCTCCCCTCCTCCAGAGCGGTGCAGATGAAGTCGCGCCGCTCCTGGACGAGCCGGTCCAGTTCCTCGGGGGTGTAAACCAGAGGCTGGACGGGGACAGCAACGTCGACCACGGCCATCACGTCGTCGATGCGCCGGAGAAACGGCCGGTCGGTTCGCTTGACGACGAGGAGATCGATGTCGCTGTCTTCGTGCACATCGCCGCGCGCCACCGAACCGAACACGATGATCCGCTCGGGGTCGTACCCGGCCACGATCTGCCGGACCGCCTCTTCGACCGCTCGCTGCAGTCTCGTCCTCCACGCCTGCTGTGCCATGCTCCCGAGGCACCTGCCCCCAGCC
>JBFMCJ010000304.1 GCA_040754675.1 Bacillota bacterium | reverse complement strand
CTGTCTACCCATGCTTCGGTCTTGAGAAATGCCTGTCGGACCTCTTTGGGACATCACCTTCAAGCCTCGACATGATGGCGGAGAGGATTCGCTGGAGACCCTCAATAACCCTGGTAACCGTCGTTGTATTCCTGATGACGTAATCAACAGGGTTAGGTGAGATGCTCCGCCCCTGGGTAGCAAGACCGCGCGGCATCATCCGCTCTACAGCGTGTTGTGTGTATAACGGTTCGCCGACCTGGGCGTACTCTCGCCCGGCTACGACGACCTTAGGATAATCCTTCCATGTACCCCACAGCAGCTTGCCGGCCTTTTCCGCGCTGGGTGCAGTGGGTGCAAGCCAGGTCTGAACTTTCACCGCCACCCACGTGGCTGCGGTGGTCAGGGCCTGCGAGATCGCGGGGCCTGCCGCCTCCACGGCTACCACGGCCGCCAGCGTCATTGCGAACACGTCGAGATCCGCTGGCCGGGCATTCGGGCCCCACCCACTCGCCTCCTGCCCCGGGGGTGGCCGGGGGAGGTGCAGCCGCTGGCCGGGGTAGATCCGGTCCGGATCCGGAATGTTGTTCACGGCAGCGCTTTCTTGGTACAGGGAGGCGTCCCCGTAAGCCTGGTATGCGATGCCCGAGAGGGTGTCGCCCGCCTGGACGATCCCTTCCGTGCGCCACGGGTTCGTGAACTTGAGCAGGCCCCACAGGTCGAGGTAGCGGACCGGGTTGTTGTCCACGTAGCTGTACCAGTTCCGCCCATCCCGGATGGGGTCCGGGGTCAGCCACCGGCCTACCTCCGGGTCGTACCAGCGGGCCCCGAAGTAATAGAGCCCGGTCCTGGGGTCGTACTCCTTGGCCGTCAGCGCATAGGGGTTGTACGGATCCGTGACCCCCGCCCAGAGCTGGCCGAAGGCCTCCGTATAGTAGCGGATGACCACCTCCCCCTGCCGGTCCGTGAGGGCCTGGACTGTCCCCAGGGCGTCGAGATGATAGTACAACAGCCCGCCCCGGGTGCGCAAAAACTCCTCGTACCCCGGCGCCTTGCGCCCGTGAAAGCCGAACATCTTCCGGGCGAGGAGCTGGCCGCCCGCCCGGTAATACTCCGCCAGCGGGGCGAGGCCCTCGCCCGGCGTGCCGGCATACTCCATCAAGACCTCGAAGCCGTCGTAAAGGAAATGGGTGATCTCGGTCTTCTGCTGGTTTGCGTTCTGCCAGTCGCTCTCCTCGCGCCGCACCCGCCGGTCGAAGCCGTCGTAAGCGTACGTCACCCACGTTCCGTCCGGGAAGTCGACGCGGATCAGCTGGTTTCGGGCGTTGTAGGTGTAGCGGACCCATCCCTGAGGCGTGAGCTCTTCGGTGAGGTTGCCGTTGGCGTCGTAGCGGTACTGCACGGTGTCCGCCCGCACCAGGCGGTTGAGGAAGGCGTAGGCGTAGTCCAGCGTACCTCGATCCGTCTCTAGACGCAGGCGGTTGCCCACCGGGTCGTAGGTGTACGCCGCCCAGGCCACGGGTTCGGGCCAGGTCGTCAAAGATTCGCCCTCCCCCGGCCGCTTGGGCTTTCCGCCACCCGCTCCGCCTGACTGCGCCGGCCCTCCGAATCATTCAACTCAAGAGTACACGAACCGATACAAGTGGTAAGCAGTGCCATAACTGGCACGCCCTATGTCATGGCAGGGGAGGTATGCGACGTCCGCGAGACGGCCCCTCAAGCGGCCGGGCGTCGCAATGGCATCGGCTGGGCCCCACCCTAAACGCGGCTTTTGGAGGGACCCCCAATAGACAGCTTTCTGGTCCGGTCGCTATTCGTACTCCTCATGACCGCGGTCGTTTGGAGAGCGCAGGGAGCACCCGCTTACGTACCGGCTGCGCCCGTGACCGAGGCGGTTCGACCCTCGATCGTGGACGGCATCCATTACGAGGGACAGGCGCTCAAAGAATCCATTCGGGATTACGCCACCCTACTGACTACATTGCCAGCCTATTCGGAGGCTATGGCTGTACGTCATGACCCGATACTGTTTGTTGAGGAGCTGGAGGGGGTGTACGCTACGGATCCAATGATCATGACGACATTCACGCCGCAGCTGCTGCAGATGTGTCGATGTGTCGATTGCCAATAAGATTGCATGCAATCCCCGGCGCGGGTCAGTGGCGGGAGGTGGGCGAAGCATGTGGTGGTTAGGCCGAGCAGGGCATGCGCTGGTGTGGCTGGTCATCGCGGTTGCTCTACACAGGGTCGGGCTGGGGGCGCGGGCTGCGGGAGAGGAAGTGGTTCAGCTCCGGCCGCCTTTGAGGGACGAATACGTGATGAGCTGGACCTACGGAAGTCCTGAACCCTCCCTTGTTGACGACTTGGACGGCGATGCGCTGCCTGACGTCGTGCGGGTTGGGCGGGACCACCCGAATGGGATGCAGGTCTCGATCCACTTTGAGGACGGATGGGGAATCAGCCTGCGGCCCGATACGCCAGGAAGGGGCCGGGTGCCGGTCACGACCATCAAGATGCCGGGGATCGACTCGTGGGGTGAGCTGCAGGCCGGGTGGACGGCATGGGTGTCGGTGAACGATCTCACCGGGGATGAGTGGCCGGAGGTCATCCTGGCCGTGGTGGCCCCGAGCACCGACACGGAATCCGGGCTGTTGGTGTGGCAGTATCGGGCGAGGCACGACGTGTGGTTTCCCAAGGACCTCGAGCTCGTAGCGTACGCCGTAGGCTATCGCTTCACGCTAATGGAGCAGGAGATCCGTGTCGTCGGCCGGGACGGGCGCGAGCGCCGGCACGTCTGGAACGGCGAGTGGTTCCAGCCGGACCGGTGAAGCGCAGAAGCTGAAGCGTGAACCTTCATCACGGCCGGATCGGCCCGAGGGCCGACCCCGGCGCCCGTGCGGCGCCTGGCCGTGACGGCCGCTCATAGACGCCCGGGACCTGGGGGGTCGGCTGGGAGTCTCATGGGTTCCTCGCCGCTTGGACGCTCTTGCGCATGATCGGGGTGTGGCTGTTGGAGGAAGGAGCGATTATCAGCCTGGCCACGTTCAGTGCCCGTTCGATGACGTTCCATGCCAGGAGGGCCTGACGGCCACGTCCGTGTCCTGCGCGTCCTTCTCCCATGGCCGCCGAGCTCAACTGCTCTTGTACCGCCTCCACCGGGGCCTGCAGGCCGCACCCCGGTTGTGGCGGCAGGTGGGGCTTGGTTGGTTCCGGCCTGTCCGGCCTGCTTTACGTCCAAGAGGCCGGGATCGATGTAAATGGTACGAGCGCTTACCAATTACGGCGGAGCTTTGGCGCGGAGGAAGCCCAGGAGAAGCCTCCGGCCACCTCGGGTACCGTGGATAAGGCCGGAGACCAGGTGGACTACATACGGGGCCACGTAACTGGATTGGGCGATGGGACGATTTCTTCCGGCAGAATCCTAACCCCTCAAAGCAGCGGATTCTGGGTTATCTTGAACGTCTCGAGAAGGAGTTTGGTCTGCCTCTCTTCCGGTTAAGGCTGCGATTGCTATCGCCAGCCAGGCTGCGGCTAACATCACTCGCGAGACGCCCATCGCGCGCCTCCTCTCCACGCCGCTCAAGCTCTTACCGCTCTTCAAGGAGGTAAGGGGTCACGATGATGAAGAGCTCTGTCTCCTTGGCTTCGGTGCGGGAGGACGTGAACAACCGTCCGATCACGGGGATTTCCCAAGCAATGGGAGCTTTCGATCCCGGTGGATCTGCCGCTGCTCCAAAAGGCCGCCGATCACGATGGTCTCGCCGGAATGGACCCGAACGATGGTCTCCGCCTCGGGGCTGCTCGTGGTGGGATACCCCTCCGTCTGCTGTGGACAGAGCTGCCTCCGGCGCCACGGAGGGAGGACGCCGGAGGCAGCCGGAGCTGCTCAGAACGAGCGGCGAGCCGTCAACGACAGTGACGCAGAGGAGCTACCGGACACATCCTTCTCATTCGTCTGATAGGTGATTTCCTTGGTCCCGCTCGACGCGGAGGGTAGCGAGAGATCGATAGCCCATCCGGCGACGTCAACACCGGCTCCTCCATAGAAGCGGGTATAGGTGCTGAGCGTTGTGGTATTTGTCTGATCGGTCGCTGGCGAGGTCGTTACGCGGTTGGCCTTGAGTTCAGCGAACTGTTTGACACCCGCCTGCAGGCGCAGCCACGACATGATTCGGGTTTCGACGCCGAGCCGCAGGGCCAGCCCGGTCCAGGCGTTGGTAGTGATCCGGGTGGGCGTGCGGAGGCCATCCTCGGTCGTTTCGGCGGTGTTGTACAGCTCGGCGCCGGCTGCCAGGGTGGTTCCGCCGCGTTCCCAGGCAGGGGTGAACGATATGAAGTCCCTGCGGTACCCGTACTTCCAGCGCACTACGTCAGAGGCATCCAGCGTCTGGCGCCAGATCTGGTAGTGAAAAGCGGTGAGATACCCGTGGTCACTCCAGGCAGGGGGACGATCCGTTCGCGCCGCCAACTGGAGCGTTGTTCGGGTACCGTGATTGTCGATGGTGCCGTCGGACTTGTAGCGCACGTAGGTCTGGAATGCAGGGTTGATCCCTACCGCCAGAGGCGCTCGACCCGTTGGGGTATAGAGGATCCCGGCATAAGGCCGAAAAGCCTGCCACACATCGTCATCGTAGGAGGGTTGCCCGCTTGGGGTGACGGTCTGGGTGTACCGGCCGTAGTTGAGCGAAAGGCCGGCTGCCAGAGTGGGGCTCAGCCTGTGCCCGTAGGCGGCCCTGATACCGAAGTCCGTGTGCTCCGTCTTACTTCCGGTAATATCAGTGGCGCTGAACAGTTCGACTGGGGCCTGGAGCGCGAAGCCGCTTCGGGAGGGAATCACGGGCCGTGCATACCGGAGCTCGAGGTCAAGACTTCGGCTCCCGCTTGACGTAGAGGAGAGCAGGTTGCCACCGCTGTCATAGGTTGCCGAAGATGTTGCCGAGGTTGAGGTCGAAGCGGCCGCTTC
>JBFMCJ010000303.1 GCA_040754675.1 Bacillota bacterium | reverse complement strand
GGCAAGCAGGTGCTGCTCAAGGGCACCAACCTGGGCAACTGGCTGGTGCAGGAGTTCTGGATGATGGGGCAGGGCGGCAACGGCGTGACCGACCAGTGCACGCTCGAGGCCAAGCTCACCCAGCGCTTCGGTGACGCCGAGAAGGAACGCCTCATCAAGCTGTTCCGGGACAGCTGGATCACCGAGCGCGACTGGGACCAGATCAAGGCCTTCGGCTTCAACGTCGTGCGCCTGCCCATCCTGTGGAGCGTCATCGAAGACGCCAAGAAGCCCAAGACCCTGCGGGCCGACGCCTGGGCCTACCTGGACTGGAGCATCGCCCAGGCGAAGAAGCGCGGCATCTATGTGATCCTCGATCTGCACGGCGCCGTGGGCGGCCAGACGCCCAACGACCACACCGGCTGCGCGGGGCAGAACACCTACTGGACCGACGCCGAAGCCCAGGAGCGCACCCGCTGGCTGTGGCAGCAGATCGCCAGCAAGTACAAGGACGAGCCGGCGGTGGCCGCCTACGACCCGCTCAATGAGCCTTGGGGCGCCACGGCCGAGGCCATGGTCACCCGCGTGGAAGACCTCTACCGCACCATCCGCGCCGTGGACGACAAGCACATCGTGCTGCTGCCCAGCCACTACGGCAGCATCGACGCCTACGGCAACCCGACCGCCAAGGGCCTCACCAACGTGGCGTTCGAGATCCACCCCTACCCGGGCCTCTTCGGTGACCGGCCGGGTGACACGCCGTATGCCATCCACCGGGACTGGCTGCGTTGCGGGCCCACCGGGACGACGGGCGTGTGCGCCTACAACAAGCAGGTCAGCGAACTGAAGGTGCCCTTGCTGGTGGGCGAGTTCCAGCCCTGGCAGGGGGCGGGCCTGGACCTCGGCGGCCAGATCGGCCGTGCGACCTACGACACCTACGCCAGCTACGGCTGGGCGGCGACGTCCTGGGCCTACAAGCTCGTCACGCCGGCGGGTGGGTCGGGGCAGGGCACCTGGGGCATGGTCACGAATGCGCCCAATACCAACTTCGACCGCGGCGTGGGCCTCGTGGCCAAGGCGAGCACCTGGGACTGTGCCGGCTGGGACAGCACGCTGGCCAACGCCTGCGCGGTCAAGGCGGCGACCATCAAGGTGGGCGGCACAGGCCCCAAGACCTACTACTTCGTCATCAAGACCGGCGCCAATGCGGGCAGCAACCCGGATGTGAGTTTCGACAAGATCAGCATCGTCGACAGCACGTCCAAGGGCGAGCTCATCGTCAACGGCGGCTTCGGCACGGCCGCCGGCTGGACGACGCTGGCCATCAGCGGCAGCCTGAACCTCGACTTCGGTGACACCACGGCGGGCAAGGCCCCCGCCGGCAGCGAGGGCGCCGTGCTGCGCGTGACCCGCCCGGCCGGCGTGACCGGCGAGATCAACGGCGGCGTCTACCAGGCCATCACGCTGGAGGGGGGCAAGACCTACACGCTCAGCGGTGTCTTCAAGGACAGCGGCAGCAGCAACACCTGGGCAGAGATGTACCTGCTCGACAAGCCGCCCGTGCCCGGCCAGGACGTCATCGACATGGCCGGCAAGGTGGACTTCAGCACGGCCAGCGTGGCCGAGATCGAAAACCTGTTCAAGAGCTTTGCGACGCAGGCCAACGAGCCCCATGCGGGCCTGGCCCAGTGGCTGGTGAGCCCCACGCCGCCCGAAGTGTTCCAGCTTCCGGCGCGCCCCGCGGGTTTGAAGCTCGCCGAAGGGGTGGGCGGCAATGCGCTCACCTGGACGGCCAGCACGGATGCCAAGGTGACGGGCTACCGGGTCTACCGTGCGCCGGGTGCCTCGGCCAGCTACACCGTGCTCGCCGACAAGGTCACGACTGCCGGCTACACCGATACCTCCGCGGTGTCGGGCACGACCTACAACTACGTCGTGACGGCACTGACCGCCGCCAACGAGAGCTTCTACAGCGAGTCCGCCAGCACCACCGTCGCCTACGTCCCCGTGCCCGGCCTGATCCAGGCCGAAACCTTCACCGCCATGAGTGGCGTGGAACTGGAGGCCTGCACCGACACCGGCGGCGGCCAGGACGTGGGCCACTTCGACCCCGACGACTGGATCGAGTTCAAGATCAGCGTGGCCACCCCGGGCAAGTTCACGCTCGACTACCGCCTGGCGACCGCCAATGGCAGCACGGGCTTCGAGGTCTGGGTGGACGGCGCCAAGGCCGTGGACGTGATGGCCGTGCCCAACACCGGCGGGTGGCAGGCCTGGGTGACCCAGACCAGCACCCCCTTTACCCTCACGGCAGGCAACCACACGCTGCGCTTCAAGTCGATCGGGCGGGAATGGAACCTGAATTGGTTCCGCGTCAACGCCCAGTGAGGCGCCCCCACCCGGCGTCGCACGGCGCCTGAGGCTGACGCTTGCCGAGCCGTCAGATTCAGCGGGACGCCGCCGGGCCGCCGCTGGCCCACGCGGTCGACCGCAGGGCGCGAAGACGCTGCTGCACGACCGCCGTGGGCGGGTAGGGCGCCACACCCGGCGCGAGTGCCTCGAGCTGGCGGCGTGCCTCGTCGGGGCGGTTGGCTGCCGCCAGGGCCTCCGCGCGGTCCATCAGCAGCATCTGCCGCAAGGCATCGTCCGGCCCTTGGGGTTTGAGCAAGTCGGCCGCTTCGGCGAACAGCGCCGCCGCCTCGAGGGGCTGACGTTCGGCGCGCGCGACCCAGGCCCGGGCCTGCAGGAACAGCGCCGGCTGCGGCAAGGCCCAGCGCTTGAGCGCCGGCTCCAGGCGCGCGAGCCGTTGGCGAGCTGCGGCGCCCTGGCCGGTGCGTGCCTCCGCCTGGGCGAGATGCAGTTCGGTCTCGGCACCGTCGGTCTTGTCGAGCACCACCAGCTGCCGATGCGCCGCCGCCACGGCGCCGCACACCGTGTGCAGCAGACCCAAGCGGGCGGGCGCGGCCAAACCCAGCTGCTCGCAGTGCCGGTCGATGGCCTGGCCTTCCACGTACTCCAGCACCAGATAGGGCCGCCCCAGGGGCGTCGTGCCGCCGTCCAGCAGCCGGGCCATGTTCGGATGCGAGAGCTTGGCCAGGATCTGGCGTTCCCGCGCCAGCCGCGCCAGCGCCTGGGCTACTGGCTGTGAGACATGCGTGCGCTCGTCGGCCAGGCCGAGCATGCGCAGCACGCGCTCGACACTCTCGCCGTCGGCGCCCAATTCGGCCAGGCGGCCGCGCTGCGTCGCCTCGTCCGGCAGGTCGGCCGCCGCGTCGAACAGGGCCTTGGTGTGGCGATAGGGCGTGGCCGAGCCGTCGCCGGGTGGCGTGCTCGACGCCGCAGTGGTGTCGACAGCGTCACGAAGAAGTGACCGCGGCTTTCCCAGGCCGGCGGTTCGAGCAGCACCCTGAGGAGGGGCTCGCTGACGAGGTCATCGGCCGCCAGGCTGGGCGTCTCGCTGCCCCGCAGTCGCGAGCTGGCCATGCGCAGCAGCTCGGCGTGCCCCCCCCGCAGCACCTGGTCCATCGCCGAGCGGTCCCCTTGCCGCCAGGCGCTGAGCAAGTTCGTCAACGGAGCGGCACTCGGGTGTGCGTGCCTTGCCGCAGGGACGGGAGCGGAGGTCATGACCGGGCAGCTTGAAAAAGAGACGCGCGATGTTGGCGTCGACCGGCTTCAGTCAACTGGCACCCATGTGCAGGGATGGACACGGAGACCTTCATGCGGGGCGTTGAATCTTTTTTTTCCCGGCGTGATAGGCGCCCCCTCCCGAATCCGTTGACGTGACTGGAGGCCTGAACACGTCCGTTCGGGCCTGGCGAGCCGACCCGCCATGGGTCAACGGACTTTTCAGGAGGAATGAACATGAGCCAACACCGGTTTTCCACCGTGATGAGATCATTGGCGTGTGCCCTGTCCCTGGGCGCGACGGCGGGGGCGGCCCAGGCCGGGCTGTGCACGCTGACCAACGTCGGCGATCAGTGCGTGATCAACTGGGACGCGTCAAGCCTCGGACAGGGGCCTTATGAAGCGTACGTCTCCATGAGCAGCGGGCTCGTCCCCGGCAATTCATTGGTGAGTTGGTCGTGGTTCGATGGTCTGAACGCCAGCGGTGTGCAGGTGTCGTCGGGAGGCCCCCGCGATTGGATGAACGCCCTCTTGAGTGCGCCCTGGGCTGGATCGGCGATGTGGAGCGATGGTCGCGCCTCCTTGCGACTGACCGCCGTCTTTGGGGCCACCGACATCTATCTCTCCACCGTGCGGTTCACGGACATGAACGGCGTGACCTTCGCCGTCGATGGGACCGCCCAAGCCGTGAACACGGTTCCCACGCCGGGCTCGGCCGCCTTGTTGGCGGCCGCCTTCCTCGGCTTTGGCGTGGCGATGCGCAAGCGCCCGCGCTGATCGGCGCTCGGCCCCGTCCGGCCCCGTCCGCAGTGCCGGGGCCCGGCCCGGGCGAAGCCATGCTGTGAGGCGAGCCGTCGCGCCCCGGTGCGCAACGGCTGACCTGCGCACGGCCGCGCGTGGAGCCCTGCATGAGGCGCCCCACGCGGCCTGCCCGAAGCCTCTCGGGCCACCATCCCGCCGTTCGCGGCGTGTCCTGTGCGTCTCGTGTCGCAGGGTTCGTCGTTGCCGCCCGCGGCAGCCGGCCATTCCCCTCCCGTCTCCCTGAACGCCCCGGCGCCCTCACCGTGATGGCGGGCCGCCGGTGTGGCCGCGTCGATCGGCGGGCCGTGCGGGCCCGACGGTTCTGCCCGGGCCCGCGTGGGAACCCTTCCAAAAGTTGGAAACCCGTTCCTTCCGAAAGTTGGAAACCCGTTCCTTCCGAAAGTTGGAAACCGAGGCAATTTTTAAGGCGCTTTGCGCATTGGTTCGTGACGCCTCATGCGCCGACGGCCATCGTGAGGAATGGTGCGGGTTTGCCGGGAGTTTGAGCTGACCGGTCCAGCGCACGGAACCAACCGAGGTAGCTGGCCAGGT
>JBFMCJ010000302.1 GCA_040754675.1 Bacillota bacterium | reverse complement strand
CCCAAACCATGGGCAGTGCTTTCAGTGAGAACGTGTGGGTTCCCATATACTCTGCAGTACTTTTCCACCCGCACAGCGCACTCTGTTTGTCAGCCAGTTTCGATAGAATACACGCTATTGTGTCCGAAGCACGGTCTTGATTCCTCGACCGCACCTGACTTGAGACTTCAATGAGTGTGGCTTTCTGCCGTGCTGTGAAGAGATCGCCAAACGTTACCATCCCATAAAGGGGTATTTGGCTTCCAACTGCACGATGGGCATCTCTTGTCGGTGTGGGCTCATCTGGGACTGGGCAGACGTCCTTCTTACCCCCGTGCTCCCATTCATCGAGGATTGCTCTCAGTTGTTTCTGTGCTCTCCAGACCGCCTTGTAGTCGTGGTCGGTGGGCAAACGATAATGGCGGCCTGGCTCGTCGGGCCGAATGGATACCACTGCCAGTAGCCGTGCTCCACCGATGCGATTGCCCTGTTCGTCGAACGTGACGTCCGCACCGCCACGCTGCGCAGCGAGCTGTGCCTGCACCCGCTGCGGCGGGAGTACTGCTCCACACGCCGGACAAGTCGCCCGTGCGCGCCTGATCGTGCCGTGGGGGACCTCTGCTTCGCTCTCCGGCTCGAAGATGTCGAACTCCAGCTGCGGTGGTTCCGCGTTGTCTCCCTTCTGCCTGGAGCTATACGCCACCTTGTAGCGGAGCGCCCGCCTTCGGTTTGTGTTCTTGCACAGCCAAAATGAGCGGACGAGGGGGATTTCTGCACCGCAGCTTGGTGATTCACAGCGAACGGTGCGCGCCCAAAGGTAAGCGATGGGCATGGCACCATCCGGGTCGTGTGGATAGAACTTGGCCAGCTTTTTCTCCGCTTCCCGCTTAATCTCAGCACCCATGCGGCGCACTTCTTCCAGAAGTTCTGGGGCATACCGCGGGATGTCCTCCAGTAAGACCTTCAAGACCAGGCAGGCGACTGGGTTGAGGTCACTGGCGAAGGCGTCGCAGCCGACCCGCAACGCCTCTAGCGGGATGGATCCACCCCCCGCAAACGGATCGACGACGAACGGCGGTTCCCCATCGTATGCCGCCTTCACAAGCTCGCGGCTGGCTTCCAAGTAGTTGGCGTTGGCCGACAGGTCCCAGTTAGCGAAGTCTCCGATGAACCTTAGAAGTGCCTTGCGAAGATCTTGATCGGTGGGACCAATCTGCCCCTGGATGGGAGGAAGGAGGTCGCGTGCTCTATGTTTAAATTCCTCGGGGCACAGGGGATCGCACGGGTCGGGCCAGAGTAGAGCCAGGAGCATTGCCCTGCAGGCAGCCAGTGGCCGTCGCGCCCACCACAGGTGCAACGTAGACGGGTGCCCGTGGCGTATGGACTTCTCCCGAACCGCATGCCTGGACACCACGGCAATGGGGAAGTCTACCTCGGCCAGTCGCTTGCATCCCTTGGGTATCATTCTTCAGTTCACCCCCACGGGATCGGCAACGCCCGCCGACGTCTCCGTAATCAGTCCGTGTCCGTTGCCGTCGAGACGTCTCATGAGTAACCGCCCCCCGGCGGGCCAACGTCATATGTGGGTCCGGGCTGTCTAACGCGCATGGGCTGGGTAAGGGCGTTGACCTCCAACCAGTAATGTTGCACCTTGGTTACTTCGTGCCAGGGGAAGCGGGCCGGGTCCTTGATCGGCTCCTGCAGGCGCGGGGTGGTCTTGCAGTTGGTAACAATATAGAGCCAGTAACAATCACGGCGATCTTCGGCCACGCGACGCTCGTTGGGGGTGAGCAACACCATGCCGGCGGCACCGCTGAGGCCTTTGACCTCGATCAGCCGGAGCTCCCCGGAATTGAGGTCGAGACTGGTGATGTCGTACCCCAGGTTTTCTTCGTGCACGTCGTAAGCTTGACGACCGTGGGCCTTTTCGTACTCCATCACCACCCGCATGGCGATAGCTTCGGTCTCGGGGTCAGGCTGCAACCGCTGAACGTCGGGCGCCTTGCGCGCCGGATGAGGTAGCACGAGGACAGTCGCCAGACGTTCCACCGCCTGGAGCGACAGCGAACGCTGCTGCTCGAGCTCTTTCCGACGGCGCTCCCGGCGGGCAAGGAGCTCTGCATGCCGCGCTTCGGCTCTAGCGAGGCGACCCTCTGCCCCGGGGACCTTCATTTCTACCTCGACTGCTGCTCGGCCGATTTCTTCATCGGCGCGGTGCAGGAGCTCGGTAAGGGAAAGTTCCACGTGAGCCGCGATGCGGTCCACCTCCGCCAGACGCTCTTTGCGGGTTTCTTCCAGGAACGGTGTCAGAGCGTGCTCGTTGAGCCAGGCCGTGGCTTCCGGGAGGCTGGCCACCCGCGGAAGGGTAGCGCGACCTTCCAGTGCTTCGCTCGCGTCCTCTGCGGGGAGCGCGGCCGAGGCGGTGGGGTCTCCAGTTGCGTCCTGCGTCCCCTTTTCGGAGGCCGGCAACAAGTTTCCAAGGAGGTTAGGCTCCCGCAGGCGAGGCTCCCGGCCTTCAGAGATCTCGACAGCAAATAGCCGCTCGTGGACCACGTTGCCCAGGCCATCCACCACGCGTGCCCGGTAGAAGTCGATGCGCGCGGGCTGGTCGTGTTGGAGCGAGTAAAAGGTTGCCCCTTTATTGAATGCGTCCAGCGCCTCCCTGTAGATGTGCCGCCGGATCGCTTCGAACAGGGGATGCCCAGGAGTGACCCACTCCAGGTTATTCACCTCAGCTGTGTCCCGATCAGTCGAACACCGCGCATATTTCTCGGCCAGCGGGGGGAGCCGCCAATCGGAGTCTCTTTCATACTGCCGCAGCACGGTGGGTGTCTTACCCGGTTCGAAGGTGTGGGGAAGGCGAGGGAAGGTCTTCACGTTGAGCGGTATGTACTCGGCCGCTTCTCGGATGAAGCGGGCGACAGTCTCCGGGACGATGCGCCTTTCCTGTGCGCGCGCCCGCCGCTCAATGAGCATCTGGAGGTTTAGCCTCTTCGTGGCCAGGCCTTCCAGGGCGTTTTGGCAGATGGCGCGGAACTGCTTCTCGTCTACGTTCCTGAGCAGCCGGTCTTCCAGGTCGGCGTCACCAAGGCGTCCAGCGTAGTAGTCACGCAGAACCCGTTCTATGTGGGCGGCCGGGAGGATTTCGCCGACCACGTTGAAGACGGCATCGTCGTCCAGAGCGTTACGGATTTCCTGGAGTTTATCCAGCAACCGCTGGAGCACGCGTCCTTCCACGGTGTTGGTGGCGACGAAGTTGAAAATCAGGCAGTCCTTCCGCTGCCCGTACCGGTGGATACGCCCCATGCGCTGCTCGAGCCGATTCGGGTTCCACGGGATATCGTAGTTGAAGAGGATGTTGCACACCTGCAGGTTAATGCCCTCTCCCGCCGCCTCCGTGGCAACAAGGATTTGGATGGCCCCTTCGCGGAACTGTTGCTCGGCGTGGAGGCGTGTGCCGGGCTCGTCCCGGGAGCCAGGCTTCATGCTGCCGTGGATGCAGCCGACGCGAAATCCCCAGGCGGACAGGTTCTGAACCAGGTAATCCAGAGTATCCTTGAACTCGGTGAATATGAGCAGCCGCTTGTCCGGGCGATCGAAGAAGCCTTCGTCCTGAAGGAGTTGTTTGAGCTTGGAAAGCTTGGCCTCCGCACCCGACTCCTCCACGCCCCTGGCTTGGGTGGCCAGGCGCCGCAGTTCTTCAATCTCCTCCTGTATCTGCTGGGCATTCTGCGCCAGCGTGATGGCCTCCAGCGTCTTCTCCAGACGTTCGCGCTCGCCCTCTTCCATCTCCTCGAGCTCTTCCGGATCAGGCAGCTCAGGAGGCGCCAGACGCACGAGTTCCTGCGCCCGTTTGAGCCCTTCTTCCAGGCGTCTGACGCGGTTCTCCAGGGAATGCCGCACGGCATACGCGCTGGAGGCCAGTCGGCGCTGATAGAGGGACATCAAGAACCCGACTGCACGAGCACGTGGGTCGTCCCCCTGCGCTGCCGCCCTCGCGCTCTGTTGTTTCACGAAGCGGGTGACGTCCCGGTACAGCTCGAACTCCGCACCCTCAATGTGGAACTCGACGGTGTGGGGAATTCGCCTGGTGAAGATCTTTTGGGCCACCCACGTCCCGTCAGGCCGGCGCTCGGGGAAGTACACCATGGCCTCCTTTGTCCGGCGCAGGTAGAAGGGTGCCCGCCCGCGGTCCATGGCCTGGCGAATCGACTTCACGTCGGCGTACGCATCGGCATCGAGCAGTTGCAGGAAAAGACTGAAGTTCACCGGGTCACCCTTATGGGGAGTTGCAGTGAGCAAGAGCAGATGGTCCGAAGTGTCCCGCAGGAGTTCACCCAGCTTGTACCGCTGGCTCTTATGGCTTTCGTCCGCCGCCGACATGCGGTGAGCCTCGTCTACGATCACCAGGTCCCAGTGTACCTGCCGCAGCCCGGGCAGGATGTCCTCGCGCTTGGCCAGGTCTAGCGACGTGATAACGCGGTTCTGCTCCAACCACTGGTTAACACCGAACTGCTCCCGGATATCCTGCCCTTTGAGGACGAGGAACTTCTCGTCGAATTTCTCTTTTAGCTCGCGCTGCCACTGGAAGGACAGGTTGGCCGGGCAAACGATCAGAATCCGCTCGGCAAGGCCGCGGAGCTCCAGTTCGCGAATGAGCAAGCCTGCCATGATGGTTTTTCCGGCCCCGGCGTCGTCGGCGAGCAGAAACCGAACCCGGGCCAGCTTGAGCAGGTAGTCGTACACAGCCTCCAACTGGTGAGGGAGAGGATCCACCCGGGAAATCGAGAGGCCGAAGTACGGGTCGAATTCATACGCGATGCCCAGGGAGTAGGCTTGGAGCCCGAGCCGCAAGAGGCGTGCATCGCCGTCGTAGGTGCGCCCCGCACCCAGGACCGTCAGGCTCTCCAGGTCCCGGGAGGTCAGAATGGCCCTGCGGAAGCGCTCCGACCGCGTGCCTACCAGCCCCACGACCCATATGTCAGGGCCGGCAGAGTGC
>JBFMCJ010000301.1 GCA_040754675.1 Bacillota bacterium | reverse complement strand
TCCGGTATCCTGGCGATCGACGTCGGGTCGGGGTCGGTGAAGGCGGCGTACGCGCGGGTGACCGGTGCCGGGTCCGTAGAGGTGCGCCCCGTCCGGATACCCCTTCCGGAAGGGGCCGACGCATCGGAGGATTCCGGGCTGTTGATCAAGAGCGTTCTGGACAGGGCGGCCGGGGCGATCGAGGCGGTGAAGGCCGCGGTCCGGTGCGGGCCCCGCGACGTAGTGTGGATGGCCTTGCCGTCGAAGCTAGTGGAAGTCGTCGACCTCCGGCTACCGCCGATGCCCCTGAAGGAGGCGTTAAGTTACCTCCGAGTTCACTGGGACATGGAGTTTCGCACTCCGCTCGAGGAGGCGGTCGTCCAGTACAAGTACGAACCGTCCCAACGGGGGGCGAGGTTGCTGGTCGCAGCTTCGAGAAGAAGCGCGGTCGCGGGCTTCCGTCGGCTCGCCTCGCTGGCGGGGCTTAAGTGCCGGCTGCTCGAGCCGGAACATATGGCGTTGCTGCGGCTCGCCCTGTACCAGGTAGCGGTCAACTTGGCCGGCGGCGTGGCGCCCTCCGCGGGCCGCGGCGGGTTGCCGGCGGAGGTCGTGGAGGCAGCGGACAGGCCGGGATCGTCGGTTGCATGGGCCGTAGTGGATATGGGCTACTCGTCGGCCAGGGTTGTGGCTTATGGGCCAAGAGCACCGCTGTTCTATTCCGAGATACCGGTCGGGGGGTCCGCCCTCGACGGGTTGCTGGCGGAAGCATTCGGCACCGACAGGCGGACTGCGGCCGAGATCAAGAAGGACGCAGGCCTATTCGAGCGCGGCCCGGGCGCTCCGCACTCGGTAGTCTACCCCGCAGTCTTAAGGCTCGTGGAACAGGTGAAGCGTTCCCTCGAGTATTACCTCATCAAGAACGATGACGTGTGGCTTGCTGGGTTGGTCCTCGCCGGGGGCCTTGCGTCGATGCCCGGGCTTAAGGAAGAGATCGAAAGGTTGCTAATCGATTCGGTGGGCTGGAGAGCCGCTAGGGCGAGCTCCCTCGCGCGGGTTGCGGCTGCCCCCGGAGGGATCCCGTTCACCGTCGAGCTCGCCAGGTGTGGCGAGGTGCTGAGCCAGGCGACGGGAAAGGGCGACGGGCATGCCGGGGACGCTGACCGCCTTGAAGCGGGGCCTTGCGGCCGGATCGGCCCGGAGTTCGCGTGCGCGGCCGGGCTCCTGCTGCGCGGGCTGTCGCAGCTCGGGGGGGCGCGCGAGCTGTGATTCCCGAGTTCGACCTCCTGCGGGGAAGGAACATCGCCCGGGGTGGTCCGAAGCCCTGGTTGTCCGCGGCCTGCCTTGCCGTCGTCCTGGCCTGTCAGTTTGGCCTGCTGCGCGGGCTCGAGGTCGGGGTTGCGGCGGCCGAGCGGGCCGTCCTGGGCCTGCGCGCGGAGGTCGCGCGCCTGGAGTCCGAGGTAGCTCCCGTCGCTCGCGAAGCGGAGGCGCTCGCTGCCGCGGTGAGAGCTCACGACGATCTGTTGCGGGAGAAAGAGAGCTGGCCTAAGTGGGGAGGGTTCATGTCCGCCCTTGCGGCTCTCGTAAGCGGCGAAGGACCTGGCCCGGTGCCGGTCGGCCTCGTGGTTACCGAGGTCACTCTCGGGATAGAAGGCGCCCGCGACAGAGGTGGCGGCGCCAAGCTCCCGCAGGCGGCGAGCGGGGTCCCGACCCCGGGCGCGGAGTGCCTGGTGTCGGGCAACGCGCGGGAGGTCTCGGACGTGGTCTGGTTTGTAGAGAAGCTTCGCGAGCTTCCCGGGGTCGAACGGGCCGTTCTGGTTTCGGCGGAGATCCCGGACGCGAAGGGCAGGCCCGGGACGCCCGGCGAGACGGGCGCGTCGCCTGCCTACCGCTTCACTGTGAAGGTCCGGTTCGGCGACCTCGCGCCCAGCGCAGGAACGGTCTAGCACCTCGCCGGCCTTCGGCCCGGCGTGCGGCACGCACGTGTGCCCGAGGCCGGGAAACCCCTTCCTAAAGTGACTCAGGGCCTGGCGGAGCCCGGGAGATGCGGGAGAAGATGAGAAGGCTTGGCGCGAGAACTGCGTTCCTGGCGGCCTGCGGGTTTGTGGCCGTGGTCTTCCTGGCGCGCGCATACTCCCTGATCAGTGCGGCAAGGCAGCTCGGTCTTCAGAGGGAGAAGCTTTTGCTGCGTCTCGGCGAGCTGCGCGGTCCCGGGGCGCCGGACCTGTCGAAGAGAGCAGTCGAGCTTTATCGCGAGAGGTTGTCGCGCCCGGAAATCCCGGTCGTAGACGATATCGATGCCGCGTTCGTGCTGAGGGAACTGGGAAAGAGGGCCGCCGCCAGCGGCGTCACGCTCCAGCGGGTTTCGATCCTGGACGGACCACAGTCTCCTCCAGACCGGGGCGCCGCCGCTGTCCCGCAGCAGGCCGGGACCCCAGGTGAAAAGCTGCCTGAAGCAGGGACAAATAGAGCCGAAAAGCCCGCGGCGCGCGTCGATGCGGCCTTGGTCGACAGACCGGCGCCCGGCCGGACGCGCGCGTCGTTCGAGGTCAGGTGCGCGGGCACGCTCCGTGCGCTATCGGAGTTCGTCTCTTCGGTTGAGCGCGGTCTCGGAGTGCCGGACGGGTCGCACGGGGGGACGGTCGCGACGCAAGGCGCCTCATTTCCCGTGATAATAGAGGTGTCCAGAATATCGCTCATCCCGGGCGCAAAGGGCGCGACCGCGCCGGCCGGGACCAAGGGGCAGCGCGTGGAGGCAGGGGGCGAGCTGGTCTACCAGCTTACCGCGGTGGCATACGTACATGCCGTTTTGCCGCCTCCGAGCGACCCGGAGGGCGGCGCTGTTTCGGTGGGCAGGGATCGCGGTTTCCAGGCTTCGAGCTCGACCCCGCCCGGTGCGGGAGGTTCGCCCGGGCGCGGGCCGACCATGCTCGGGCCCTAGCATTGCTCCCCCGCGGGGCATCTCTCCACCCATACCTGCGCCGCACCCACGCGCGGGGGCAGGCGGAGCACGCATAGGGGTTTTCGTGATATGATAAGCGGGCTCTTGCACGTGTTTCGTACCCATGAAAACCCGGGGGCCCGGCATCGCCTATCTTTGGAGGATCCTTTTCCAATGTAGTATTCATCTCGTGAGGTATCGCGTCCCGGCGTTGCCTCGTGACGCGGTCCGATCCTGGCGCCGTGTGGAATGCGGCTCCAGAACGGTTTACGACTCTTCGGGCCGAAGAGGCTCGCTTCCAGCTTGTCGAGCTTTTCAAATCACCGCCTTGCCCCTCCGGCGCCTGCTCATCCAGTGCGCGCGGCTCAACGTCATGCTGACGACATATACCAGCCAGCGTTGCCTGCGATGCCATCCAGTCGGAGCGAAGCGACGCTGATCCAGTATCATGAACCCTGGTGGTCGCCTTCCCGTGGATTGTTCCTCGCCTTTCTCATGGATTCCTTTTTTGGGATTTCACCCTACGGTTGGCCGATCAAACGCTTCCCCAGAGGGCTGGGATTGTTCCCCGGCAAACGCATTATGTTCCGGGTGCGGACCCTCACAAACGGCATGGCTCTGACGAATGTTTATTAATGAGGAGTCCCCATCAAGGGCAAACCCGGCGAAAGCCGGGGACGCAAAGCTGTGGGGCCTAAGGCGAAACGCTATGGCAGTCCGGCTGCTGGGGATGGAAAATTCCCGGCTTGCCGTCTGCCTGGAAGGGGGTACGGCAAGCCGGGAATTCGTGTTATGAGGTGTTGATGGGGCAAAACCGTAACTCGGAAGGAGGTAAGTTGTAACGTGAAGAGGTCGCTCAAGGCAGTTGCGGTGCAAGGTTTGGTTCTTGCGTTCCTGGTGACAATGGTGGGTGCCGCCCTGGCGGCCGGTGAAGAGACGACGGCTCCTGGTGCGCCCGACCAGCCCACGCTTGAACCGGGAGACGGTGCCAACGCGTCCTCCGGCGCCGATGCGGTGGTCCCGGCCAAGCACCGGGTACGTCAGCGCATTAAAAATAAAGGGGAAGAGTTCCGCGTGCGTCTGGAGGAGCGCCTGGGTGCCGAGTTCGAGGGGGAAAATGAGGAGGGTGAGTTCGAGGACGAAAATGAGGATGAGGCCGAGTTCGAGGGGGAAAATGAGGAGCAGGCCAGGGAAGCCCCCAAGGGGTTATCTAACCGGATAGCCAGGCTGGAGGCCGAAGTGGTGAAGAACCCTGGTGACGCCAAGCTACTCTGGAAGCTGGCTGTGGCTTACCGGGCAGCTGGAGAGTATGACAAGGCCATCAGCGTGCTTAAAGAGCTGCAGCAGCTGTCGACGGATGGCGCGAAGGTGGCGGTCGCGCTGGCCCTTTGTCTTCGGGCCAAAGGTGACGCCGAGGCTGCGCTCACGGAGCTGGAGCAGCTGGGCACCACCGTGCCGGGTGCCGTGTATGCCTACCGGGCTATCCTGAAGGAAGAGCTGGGAGAGCTGGAGGGAGCAGTTGGGGATATGGAGGATGCGGTTTCGACCAGCCCCGACGAAAAGGACCTGTACGAAAAGCTGGGCGAGCTATACGAGAAAGCCGGCAAGCGCGAGGGCGTGAAGGTGTTTATCAGGGGGAAGAAAATGACCTTTGACGTCCAGCCGGTGATCATGCAGGGCCGCACCATGGTGCCCGTGCGGGCCATAGCGGAGGCGCTGGGCGCTCAGGTTGAGTGGGACGAGGATACCCGGACGGTCGTGGTGCTCAAGGGCGATAAGGCGGTGCTCGTCCCCGTCGGGTCTCCCCAGGCCCGGGTCAACGGGGCGGAGGTGGCCCTGGATGTTCCCGCGGTCATCGTGGGGAACCGGACCCTGATCCCGCTGCGGTTCGTTTCCGAGAGCCTGGGAGCCTTCGTGGACTGGTTCGAGACCGGCCAGGTGGTGGTGATCAACTGAGATCGTGCCCGCTTCGGGCAGGAGCCCCGTGGCATTGCGTCCCGGGGCTCTTCTTTTTGTCGGGGCGAGGTGGACGCGGCAATGTTGACATCCTTTGTTAGGTGGT
>JBFMCJ010000300.1 GCA_040754675.1 Bacillota bacterium | reverse complement strand
TGAAGAGGCGGGCCGTGCCTGGCTTTCCGCCTTCGAGCAGGACCGCGTGGACCAAAGGCGCAAGGGGCTTCTCCGGATGCTTGACGAATCGGCGCGCAGGCTGGCCCGAAGGATCGAGCACCAGGTCGAGGACCTGCGGGGTGCCGAACGCGCCGAGGAGTTTCGCCGCTGCGGGGAGCTCCTCCTCACCTACGCCACCCGTATTCCGCCAGGGGCCGGCTCGGTGGTGCTGCCGCCCGCTGACCAACCCACGGGCGAAGCGGAGGTGACCATCCGTCTCGACCCGGCCCTGTCAGTTTCGGCAAACGCTCAGGCGTACTTCCGCCGCTACCAGAAAGCCCGTCGGGCCGTCTCGGTGCTGCAGGGTGAACTGGCGCGCTCCAGGCAGCTGCTCGCCGCCGTCGAGACGCTCCAGGTGCTGGCCCGCGAGGCGGACAGCCTCGAACTCCTGGAGGCTCTCGAGGCCGAACGGGCATCCCTTACCGGGGTCACGGCGCCGGGCCGGCACGATGGCAGACGCCCCGTGCCGAAATCCGCGCCGGCGCGCCGAAACGAGAGCGCCGCCGGCAGCAGGGCGCCGGCCATCGCACGCTTCCGGTCGTCGGACGGCGTCGAGATCCTGGTGGGCAAGAGCGCCAGGGCCAACGACCACCTCACGCTGCACCTGGCGCGCCCCGGCCATGTGTGGCTGCACGCCCGGGGCCTACCGGGGGCGCACGTCGTGATCCGTTCCCACGCGGAGCGCATTCCCGAGAGCACGCTCTTGGAGGCCGCCAGGCTCGCCGCGCGGTTCAGCGCCCAGGGGCGCTCGGGGACCGCGATCCCGGTAGACTATACCCTGTGCCGTCACGTACGAAAGCCGCCTGGCTCACCTCCGGGGTTCGTCGTCTACGATCACGAGAAGACCGTCCGGGTCATCCCGCACCCGAGCATGCTACCTGCGCCGGAGCCGGGTAGCCCGGATGCCGCCGGAGGCCCGTCAGCCCGGTCCTGACCGACCTGCCGTTCAGTGCCGGAAGTGCCGGATTGCGGTGAACACCATGGGAATGCCAGCCCGGTCGGCCACCGTGATGGACTCGTGGTCTCGCACCGAGCCGCCCGGCTGGATGATGGCCGCAATGCCGTGCTGAGCTGCCAGCTCCGTGACGTCCGAGAAGGGGAAGAAGCCATCGGACGCCAGCACCGCACCCTGTGCCTTCGCCCCGGCCTTCTCAATGGCGAGGCGGGCCGCGTCGATGCGGCTCACCTGCCCGGCCCCGATCCCCAGCGTCTGGCCGCCTTTGGCCACGACGATCGCGTTGGAACGGGCGTGCTTGACCACTCTCCAGGCAAAGCGCAGGTCTGGCCACAGCGCCTCGGGAACGGGCACCTTCGTCACCGTCTTGAGCTCCGCTTCACTGAGGTCTTCCCAGTCCGGGTTCTGGACCAGAAGGCCTCCTGCCACGGAACGCAGCTCCAGGGCAGTGCGCGCTGCCCCCGGGTCGGGGCGCGTCATCGGGCCCACTTCGATGAGCCGCAGCTTCGGCTTGCGGCCCAGGACCTCCAGCGCCTCGGGCTCGAAGGAAGGCGCCACGACGACCTCGAGGAAGGTCCGGCTCATGGCCCTGGCGGTGGCCCCGTCCACCGGGCGGCTCACCGCCACGACGCCCCCGAAGATGGAGATGGGGTCGGCTTCGTAGGCGAGTTCGTAAGCCCGGGCGAGCGTATCCGCCACGGCCGCGCCGCAGGGCGTGCCGTGCTTGATGGCGCAGGCGGCAGGGCGGTCGCAGAGTTCCGCTGCCAGCGCCAGGGCGGCGGCCGCATCCGCCACGTTGTTGTACGAAAGTTCCTTGCCCTGGAGCACCCGGCCCCACGGTACCGACGCGCCAGGGCTTTCGACACGGTAAACGGCGCCGGCCTGGTGGGGGTTCTCCCCGTAGCGTGCGACCACCCAGCGCTGCGCCACCACGTGCAGCACTTCAGGGAAGCCTTCTCCTGCCGACCCGGCGCCGCTTTCCAGCGCGGAGGCCACCTGGGCGTCGTACGCGGCTGTCAGGTGGAAGGCCGCCGCAGCCAGCCGCCGCCTGGTCGCCTCGGAAAGCGTGGCTTCCGGCGAGCGCTTCAGTTCTTCGATGACCTCAGCGTACTGGGCCGGGTCGGTCAGCACGGCCACCCTGGCGTGGTTCTTGGCGGCCGCCCGCGCCAGCGCAGGCCCGCCGATGTCGATGGACTCCACGAGTTCCGCCGCGCTCGCCGATCCCTCACGGTGGGCCCGTAGGCGTTCGGCAAAGGGGTAGAAGTTGACGGCCACCAGATCGAACGGCACGGCGCCCGCCTGCTCCAGTTCCGCAAGGTCCGCATCGGTGGGGCGTGCCAGCACGCCCGCGAAAACTCGGGGGTGCAGCGACTTGATGCGCCCACCCAGCATCGAGCCCTGCCCCGTCAGCTGGCTGATCGGGTGCACCGGTACCCCGGCGGCCTCGAGGTAGCGGGCCGTCCCTTCGGTAGCCCAGACCTCCCAGCCGGCGGCGGTCAGTTCCCGGGCGAGATCCGCGAGGCCCTCCGTGTTGGAGACGCTCATCAGGGCACGCCGAACGCGCCCTGGAAAACCGGGCCACATGCGCAGTGCGACCACCTCTCTACATTACTGGAGCCGGCGGCTGCCGGGGTCGGTGATGGGGACGCCCTCCCGGCAGAGCGGGCACGACTGCGGCTCCCAGGTCTCAAGGGCCAGCCTCAAGAGCGGCCGGTAGGGCACTGGCGGCTGGAAGCGCCCGCCGGTGCGATCGATCAGGCAACACGCCCCCACTACGCGCCCGCCCGCCTCCCGGACCGCCTCGTACGCTTCCATCAGCGATCTGCCGGTCGTCACCACGTCCTCGACCAGGAGCACCGGAGTGTCGGGTTGTAGCGAAAAGCCGCGCCGCAGTTGCATGCGGCCGCCGGCGCGCTCGGTGAAAAACGCCCGGCGCACCCCGACCTGGCGCGCCAGCTCGTAAGCGAGGAGGATGCCGCCGGTGGCAGGCCCCACCACGACCTCCGCCGGCAGATCCCAGCACTCCATGGCCAGCAGCCTGACGATCTCCCCGGCCAGCGCAGGCTGCTCGAGCAGGCGGAACTTCTCCACGTAGCGGTCCGAGTGAAGACCGGAGCTCAGCCGGAAGTGCCCGCAGAGCACGGCGCCTGCCTCCTGCAGCCGGCGGACGAGCCGAGCGCGCAACTCGCCGGGGGACGCCTCCGCGCGGCCGACGGCCCGTCCCACCAGGTCCTCGAGCGAGGAGAGGCCCCGCTGCGCAAGGTAGGACCGGAGTCCCTCGATGATCTCCAGCGCGGCGGTGGGCCGGTGGAAGGTGGCCGTCCCCACCGCGACGGCGCGCGCCCCCGCCATCAGGTACTCCAGGGCGTCATGGGCGCTCTCCACGCCACCGCTTCCCACGATGGGCATGCCCGTCGCCTGCCACACCGCGGCCGTCAGGCGTACGGAGAGCGGGCGGATCGCCGGGCCCGAAAGCCCTCCCACCCCTGCGGTCAGGAACGGCCGGCCGGCCTCGGTGTCGATGACCATGGCCGGGTACGTGTTGGCGACCGTGAAGGCGTCGGCGCCTGCGGCCGCGCATGCCGCGGCCACCTCGACGGGGTCGGCGGCCATGGGTGCAAGCTTGACGAGGACCGGCAGGCCCGAGGCCGCCTTGACAGCCTTGACCACCCGCGCCGCCATGACCGGGGATGCGCCGAACGCAACGCCCCCCTCTTTGACGTTGGGACAGGAAATGTTGAGTTCAAGGGCCGATACGCCCCCGGCCTGCTCGATCCGGCGGGCAACGGCAGCGTACTCCTCGACAGCCTTGCCGACGATGTTGGCGACGATGGTGGCTCCCGTGGCGGCCAGCTCGGGCAGGAGCTCCCGCACGAAGACGTCCACTCCGGGGTTCTCCAGGCCGATGGCGTTCACCAGCCCGGCGGGCGTCTCGACGAGGCGCGGCGGGGCATGCCCGGTCCAGGGCTCCAGGCTCACACCCTTGGTCAACACGGCCCCCACGGCCGCCGGGTCGATGATGCTCCGGTACTCAAGCCCGTAGCCGAACGTCCCCGACGCCATCAGCACCGGGTTCTTCAGCCGGACCGGGCCCAGAGCCACCTCCAGGGAGGCTGGCATGCTAGCTTGGACACCTTTCCCAGGCGAGTTCCTCCGCGTCGAAGACGGGCCCCTCGACGCACGCCCTGGCCCAACCCGTCACCCGGTGGCCGTGAGCACGCCGCCAGGGCACCACGCACGAGAGGCACACCCCGGCCCCGCACCCCATCATGGTCTCCACGGCCACCTGAAGCGGCCGGGGATCCTGCCGGCGCAGCCGTTCGAGCGCCTGGAGCATCCCCCAGGGCCCGCAGGCGAAGACCGCTCTGGCCTCGCGCCAGGCGGAAGCGGCGGCCTGGCCCGCCGTACCTCGCCCGCCCAGGCTCCCGTCTTCGGTCATCACCGCGACCTCGGCCCCCGCGTCCCTCAGGTCGTCCACCATGATGGCGTGGCTTGCGTCCCGGAAGCCGGCGATGGCGAAAACCCTGTGCCCTCCGCCCGAAGCGGCAAGTTCCCTGGCCAGAAAGAGAAGCGGGGCGGTGCCCGTACCGCCCCCGACCAGGAGAACGGGAGCTCCCGCATCCGGCCGCCTGAAGGCGCGGCCCAGCGGGCCCAAGAGATCCAGGGAGTCCCCCGGTTGCCTTGCCGAAAGCCACGAGCTCGCGCGGCCCACCACCTTCACCACCAGGAAGGCGAGCCCCCGTGCCCGGTCCACCCCGGCCAGGCTGAATGGCCGGCGGATCAACGGATCCAGGGCCTGCGGGTCCCGGCACAGCACGTTCACGAACTGCCCCGGGGCGGCCGCCTTCAGCTCCGGCGCTTCAAGCGCCAGCCTGACCAGGCCAGGGCCGAGCTCCTCCCGGCCCACCACGGGGGCCCGGAAGGCCGAAAAACCGCCGGTCACGGCCGCCATCCGGCCGCACCGTCTGGCCTCGCC
>JBFMCJ010000299.1 GCA_040754675.1 Bacillota bacterium | reverse complement strand
TTCTCTTGCTGAACCGCCGGCGGTAGGGAGCAAGGAAGCGGTCGTCGTCGAGGATCTTGTCCACCCTGGCAAGTTCGGGGCTGAGTTGGGTCAACTCCGGGGGCAGTGCCGCATCCCACAGGGTGATCTGGGGCTGGGTCTCGCGCAGCATCCGGGTGCCACCTCGCAGGAGGAACGCTTCGTCCTGTCGAACCAGAACATGGGGTTCCCCCTCTGGATGGGTGGTTTGCGTTGCCAACTCAACCATTCTATCCTGCAGGCGGGGATCCCTCCTTTTATGGGCCGGAAACCCTACGGAATCACGGGTTTCTGCCATCCAGCACCCCGGACTTTTTTATGGGGAACTAGTTACGAGAATGTCGCCCGACTTCAACACATAGCTCTTTGCCCTCTCGAAAGGCACAATCGGCCGAAGACGCGCGCGGACACCTCGTGAACCCCCAGCCACCGCCAATTCCCGTGTCGACAGGGAAGCCGGCTTCCTTGGCGAAATATGGCGTTAAGGTTGGCAAAGGGGGCGGCCGTCACGGATCTGGTTGGTTGCGTGAAGCTGAGGAACAGCTACGAAATCTATGAAGACGGGGCCCGGTTCCTGGTCCGTTCTTGGAGCGGTGGCCAACGATACGAGTGGGTTCTTCATGCATCGAACGTTTTCAATCTCGCCAAGATTCTCCGGGGCCGTGCAGTCACTGTTAGGGAAGCACTAGAGGAACTCGAGCACCGTGGGTTTGAAGGCGTGCACTTCTGCTACCGCGGGGGATACAAGCAACAGTTCGAGGTGCAGGCCCACCTGCTAGTAATGGTGGCCCTTGGGATGGCTGAGCTGGAGAAAATGGGCCGAGCGTTCGTCTACCGCGTCTCGACCTCCTGTTGGTTGTGTGATGTACGGAATGCTGATGCAGGCGGGCGGGAGGCGCTGGCGTCGGTACGACGATCTCCCCGCGTAGTAGCTACACACAAGAAGGTGCTACCGGACCCCGGCCGTACGCGTTTGGAGAGGCGAGGCTGACCTTACCGGGGAGGTTGTATGCATGTCCGATAGAAGGTGGGAAGAGGCGCTGAAATGTGTCGTCAACTGGGTTTGCCTTGTTTACCATGAGGCGCGCAATGTGATACCAAGATCTCAGGCGGAGAGACTTGAATTCAGTAATCTGGCGCTTGCCTCGTTCTAGGTACGAAGCCTGGGAGTCAATGAAGGGAGTTAGGGAAGCGGCTCTTGAAGATGGCACAGCCCGGGGTGCAGCCCAGGTTTTTGCACGCGAGTTTGGCTTAGGCCTCGACGAGTTGGGTACCCTGTTCCTTACCGCGAAATGGAGGCACTCGTGCGGCGGGCAGGCCTGGGCAGACATTTGCTCTAAAGTGCAGGAGCTGGTCAAGGAAGCTGACAGCAGGGATGAGAAGCGGTTTATGGCTGCCTTGGGGGAGTTGGAGACGCTACACCACAACACCGGATCGGCCGCACGCAAACTAAGGGACTTACTGGGAGGGATGTATACCTGACCTGCCGAGGGGGGACGGTAGGGGGCCCCCCGCTCGCTGAGGCGCCGACGCTGCTGTGTGGTCAGACCGACGGGTACATTCTCAAGCGGCACGGACGGGGCGATTCCCCGAGTTGGACCAGGGTTGGAAACCCGGCAACCATCCGGCCTAAGGCTAATCGGGCATTGCCGAGCAGTTCCGCTACGTCGCCAGAAAGGGATGCGCCAGGGGGTGCTTCCGGGTTTCGATGTAGCCACAGTTTCCACCATATTCCCTGGGTTTACGCGAGTTTCGGGCACAGCTCCAGTCGTGGGCCGAGTGGGAAGAGAGGCAGGGACAGGCAACTGCAGCAGACAATGAACGCGGAGCTGAGGACCGTCCGTCCAAGTAGAGGCCCCCATCCCAGTGATGCTAGAGACTCGAGGACGGGAGCCGGTGATCGAAGATGAGGCCCTTGGAGCGCGAATTTGAGCACGCCATGTACGACATCTACCGTAGAGCGAAGAAGGAATGCGGGTACAATCCCACACGATTTGTACAGATGTTGAGCAATTATGGAGGGCTTGAGACCGCCAAACGCCTGCTTGCAAGCAACGAAACCCAGACTGGACTAACTGAATTGTATCTCCGGGGAAGGCTGGACCTGAGTATGGAAGCCCTTGTCGTGAAGGACCGTTTTGTTGGGTTATTCACCCGCGAAGAGCGAGAACGTGCCGTGCGAAGGTTACTAGACCTTGACCCATGCTTTTTTGACAAGAATAGACACGACTACGGTTGGTTCTTTGGTGAGGACGCGAGGGACGTCGATCAGTAAATCCTATGTGAGGCACGAGCCCTCCCGCTCGCTGGGTGCGTCTGGGCTGGAACATGTGCCTCCTGGGATTATCCATCGTCCCCATTGTCATCGACGGCGTCATCTTCTTCGTCCATTGCCCGTTCGAGCAAGAGGTGAAACACCGCCTCTGCAGTGGTGTCCTCCAACGCCGCCAGGACCTCTGATACTCCGGCGGCGTCGGTCCCTTTCACCAGGCAGGCGTGGTTGGGGTGCAAAAAGAGGTCCACGCGGCCACAGCAATAGGGCCCCTGGTTCGTACGGGCGAGGGGGGACTCTGTCTCGTACACGAACAGGGTCCAGACTCTGGTGGCGCCCATGCGTAGCGGCTCGGCGTCCATCTCGTAACGGAGGCCTTTGGCCGTCTCCGCGACGTATTTCTCCACGACGACACCTCCTCCAGCCGGGTAAGGGCCGCAGCTACCTGGGGGACAGCCTTTCTTCCCGTTCCGTGGAGAACGCTGCGCACAGAAGAAGTCACATTTTCGGTTACAGCGTGACTGCGCCCGTGGTGGGCGGCAGCAGGAACGGTCCGCTGCGCCGGCGAAGCAACCCGTAACCGTATAGGCCCCCGCTCAGCGCAGGGCCCCCTCACTCGGAGGGGGCTTCTGCCTTACACGCGTAGGGCTACCACTCTGGATCGGCAGGGGGCAGGTGCAAGGCTTCGCGCCGCTTTCCGTTCTTCGGGACGCTCTCTGCCAACCGCTGCTTCCGCAGCCATTCCCGGTAACGCCGCTCCACCTCCAGGAAGACGTCCGGCCTCACTTTCAAAAAGCGTAGGTTGTACCCCACGTCCTCACCTCCTTGGGGGTTTCCGCGCTCGGTCTTAACCGTTACGGTCTTTCCTACGGTAGCGGCTGAAGCAGATCACCGACCGCATCTACCCAAGTACCGGGGCTACTGGCATCAGGGAGAGCTTCGCCTCCCGGTTGAGTTGAGTAGTGCTTTCCGCCGGGACACGGAGCGCTCTGCGAACCTCTGGACCTCGTTCTGGGACAAGATCGACCCCGAGGTTAGGGCTGCTGCTTCTTCCGCCGTGATGGGCCGGGAGTCGGCCACGGCACCGAGTGTCCCCTCGAAGGAGGCCCAGGTGCGCGAGGCGGGATTGAAGACGACCGGCCAGCCCCCGAAGGCCATAGGCCGCAGGTCCAGCACCCTTCCGTCCCAGAGAACCCCAAAGTCCGCCACGGCTGCACCTCCCAGCCCCACTATAGCAGGATCGGCTGACGCTCCCTCGGGGACGTGCGATTAGGCTTCAGGGCTCCGGCATCTCTCCCCTGTTTCACCCGCCATTTGGGGTGTCGGATTCTGCCGAGACGTGTCTGCCGAAATCCTTCTGCGGCGAGCCTTTCTGCCCCGTTTCGGTTCTACACCCCTCAACTCGAAGGCGGACGCTTCTCTTGCCTCCTGGCCCGGCCCGGCCACAGGTAGGCGTACAGTTTCGGGTGAGTCTCACGGAGGGAGGGAATGCCCAGCTTCTCTCTCTCGGCTCGCTGGTCGAGGCGGTACTTAATCTGCCATAAACGCTGGTACTCGCGCCGCATGGCGGGGTCCTTGTACGGCAGGGCTACCACTCCTGGGATCATCTTACCATGGGGAGAGCGGCCAGGGGGGATTCTCTTGAACTCTCAAGGGTGGACTTCGCTGATGATGGTGCATTCCCTATGCCCCCGAACGGCCAGCCCGCAGTGGGCTCTTTACTGAAACAGAAGGGGCCTGGTTTCTCAGGCACCTGCCCCCACCTTCTCCGCGTATGCGCAAAGCTCTGACCAGCGACATTTATCGCAAGAAGGTTGTGTTGGCAAGCAGACAGTTCGGCCGAGTTCCCATAGGACCAGATCGAAGATGCCGGGATACTCCGGGTGCAGTTCGCGCGCCCGGTAGATGATGAGTTCGGCTGGAGCATTCTCGGGAACGAACCCCATCCTGGCGAAGACGCGTCGGACCTGAACGTCCACCGATATGTCGATGGAGTACCGGTCGCTGACGGGAATGCGAAAGTCCCGCACGAGGGTGTTTGCAGCCATGGTCGCTATCTTTTGGCCCACACCGTCGAACTCGAGGAAACGCCGAACAATAGTCGCGCTGGAAGGTTTGCCCGCCCAGATCAGGGAAGCATCACCGGCGTAGTGTTCCTCAATACGGCGAATGGCCGAGTGTAGATTCCTTGCCATCATTCCCGGAAATCGGTGAAGGGCTGGGGGACCGCTCATGATTCTCTCCAGGTCAGACGCTGACAGCTTGGCCAGGGCTGAAAAGTGGAAGCGCCCTATTACCTGTTTCAAACGGTAAGGTATGCACCAAGCTTTCTCGGCCGCCATCTGGCGATCCATGACGCATGCGATCACGAAGGCATGGGGGTACTCATCCAGGTTGTTGAGCAGCTCGTCAGCTTCGGGTACGCGGGTGAACTGCACAAAACCACGGGGCTGCAACAGGAGCTTACACCCTTCGGTTACCAGTTCCTCGCAGAGTCGCTTGATCTTCTCGTCGCTCACACACTTGTCCCCCTTGCACCGTTGCCGCACAGCAGCTTGTGGGCCAACGCTGGAGTCTACGTCTGATGAAGCCCTCGCCTATTGGTTGTCGAGGCCCATGGCGCGTATGGCACTCACAACTCGCCTTGAAACGCCTTGTCCAGAATCATTTGTTCCAGGCGCTCAATCTCTGCTTGACTCTTGGCCTGGGCCGGCTTTACTATGGCCACCGC
>JBFMCJ010000298.1 GCA_040754675.1 Bacillota bacterium | reverse complement strand
TCCGCCGCCTCCGCCCAGGGCCGCGCCTTCGGGGTCTTCGCCGCGCGGGCCAGGAGGGTGCTCGCCCTCACCGGCACGGTGACGGGCGGGTACGCCTCCGACCTCTTCTACCTGCTGTACCGGCTGAACCCGGCTGCCATGAAGGCGGCCGGCTACGGCTACGGGGACGTGGGCAAGTTCGTCGCCGCTTACGGCTGCCTGGAGAAAGTGGCCCAGGCCCCCGAGGGCCGGGCCGCCCGTTCCTCCCGCGCCGGCGTGCCGCGCCTCAGGGTGAGGGAAAAGCCCGGCATCTCGCCCGCGGTGTTCTCCGAGCACCTCCTGGAGTGCACGGTGTTCCTCGAGCTTTCCGACCTTGCCTGCGACCTTCCGCCCTACCGGGAGGAGGTGCTGCTCCAGGACATGTCGCCCGACCAGCGGCGGGAGTACGAGGCGCTGCGCGCGGGGCTGCGGGGCGACGTGTCCCGCGTGCTGCGGGCGGGCTCGGCCCGCGTGGCCGGCTACGTCCACGCCGCGCTGTCGTACCCCGACCGGCCGGCGGGCAACCCGCCGGTGACGGGCTCGGGCGGCCGGGTGGTGGCGGTGCCGCGGGACCTGCCGGAGTGGCCCACCTACCCGAAAGAGGAGGCGCTCGTCGGCCTCTGCCGCGCGGAGATCTCCGCCGGCAGGCGGGTGTTCGTGTACGTGGCGTACACGGGCACGCGCGACGTCTCCGCCCGGCTGGGGGAGATCCTCTCCGGCGCGGGGCTGCGGGTGGCAGTGCTGCGCGAGTCGGTGCGGCCGGCGGCGCGTGAGGAGTGGATTGCCCGCCAGGTCGCCGGCGGTACCGAGGTGGTCGTCGCCAACGCCCGGCTGGTGGAGGTGGGGCTGGACCTCATCGACTTCCCCACGCTGGTGTTTTTCCAGACCGGGTACTCGCTCTACACGCTCAGGCAGGCCTCGCGGCGGTCCTGGCGGATCGGGCAGACGAAGCCCGTGCGAGTGGTCTTCCTGGCCCACCGCCGGCACCTGCAGGAGGCGGTGCTCAGGCTGATGGGCACCAAGCTCCGCGCTGCGCTCGCCTTAGAGGGCAGGTTTTCCAGCGAGGGCCTGCGGGCCATGGCCCAGGGGGACGACCTGGGCGTGGAGCTCGCGCGGGTCCTTGTGGAAGGTCTGGAGTCGGTGGAGGGGCTGGAACTGTTCGGGGCCGCGTGGGCACCCCCGGAGCCCGCGGTCCAGGTGGCGGCCGAGGGCTCGCAGCTGGTATGGCAGTTTGCCTGACGGGGGGTGTGCAGGCTTGAACCTGTGCGGCTGGAACGTGGCAGTGCGGTCCGGCGGGCCCGCGGAGCGCTCCGGGGAATCCCGGGCGATGCTCTGGCTCTCCCGGCCCTGGCGGCTTGAGGCGGTGGCGGCGGCGTACTTTGCCGCGCGTGAGGCGTACGCAGAACACCTGGCCCGCGAGGCGGGCCTGGAAATCCTGCGCAACTGGTCCTGCCTCGGCGGGATGCTCTTTGGCGTTTGCGGGACGCCCGACCGGGTGGCGGCTTATGCGGAAACGCTCGCGGGGCACGGCATCGGAGGCTTTCGGGTGGAGGTCTACGGAGAAGTTGATCCGGCCGCCCTGGCCCGGATCGAGCGGGCCCGGCGGCTCCTGTGTCCCGGCGGGATGGAAACGGAGGGGGAGGTGTGCGACAGCCGGGACAGGTAGAGGTGCACGTCAAGCACTACAACGGCCGGTGGCACGTGTGGGTACGCGTCCCCGAGCGGTGGGAGCCACGGGGATCGTTCGCGAACCGCGAACGCGCCCTGGCCGTCGCCCGCTGCGAAGCGGGCCGGTGGAAAGAAGGGGGGCGCCAGGCCGTCGTTGCCGAGAGGTAGGCCGGGCGCCCCGCCCGGTTTTCGGGGGACTGTGCGGCGGAGGCGTGGTGTCCGCCGCGGGGTGGATTTCAGTCGTCCTGGCGCGCGGCGCCGGGGCAAAGGAGGGAGGGGAACAGAGTGAGGCTGGTCCACTACAGCCGCGATCCTGCCTTTGCGCCCCGGCCGGACGGTGGCCTCGGGTCCTGGCTTCCAAGGGATGGGGACCGTCTGTCCGTTCATGAGGGGGTGTTACTTCTATGTGGGGGACACGAGGATCCCTGGCCGGGTCGGCTCCGAGGACACTGCTAGGGTAGCCGCGAGGTGCCTCACGGACGAGGGGCAGGAGGTGGTCGAAGTATTCGTACCTGCCAACCAGCCTCGCCTGCTGAGGCTGGTCGGACGCGAGGCGAGCGTGAGGTTGCCCCGGGACGTTGTGTTCGCGGCGTGCTGGGTGGCAAAAGGAGGGGAGGAGTTGTGCGATGGCTGAGCAGGCGGCGCGCCCGCTCAACAGGGTGGTGAAGGGGTGGGACACGTTGAGGCTGCCGCGCCTGGGGGTTATCCAGATCGGTGAGAAAGACGAGAACGGCCGGCCCAGGTCGCTTGACTACTTCGTGTGCCCGCCCGAGGTGCGGGCGGTGTACGGCGACCAGCCGAGGCGGCTTGACATTGCCTTCCCGGTAGAGGACGTGTCGGTGATCTTCCCGAGCCAGCTGGAGCGCTACGGCGACCAGTTCGGCCGGATCTGCACCGGGGACGGCGAACGCGCGAACCTGTCCGCGGTTTACGCCCGCGGGCAGCAGGGCCAGTCCGAGTACGGCGTGGTGTCCAAGGGTGGGGGGTTCCTGAGCGCCGCGACGGGTGCGCCTCTGCCCGTGTTCAAGGGTGGGGGAGGGAAGGAGTACGTGCAGATCCCCTGCCTTCACCGCTCCTGCCCGCTCTACAAGGCGGGCAGGTGCCGCGAAGTGGGGCGTCTCAAGTTCCTCTTACCCAAGGTGCCCGGGATGCTGGGCGTGTACCAGATCGCGACGTCCAGCGTGAACAGCTACCTGAACGTGGCGGGTGCCCTGGCGCTGCTGCTTAAGATGTTACAGGCTCTGCGCCTGCCCGTGTGGACTGTAACCCTGCAGCTGGAGGTCAGGATGGAGCCGGCCCACCCGGTGATCGGTGAGGGTGACAGGCAGCGGCAGGTGAAGACCACCGTCCCCGCGCTCTACATCCTCAAGAACGACATGACCCTGGAGGAGTTCGTGCGGAGGGCTACCGCGGGGGCACTGCCCGAGCGCCCGGCGGTGGCGCTTCCGCCCGGAGTCCGGGTGGAGATCGAGGAGGACAACGAGGACGAGAAGCCCGAGCTGCTCTTCCCGCCGCCCGAGGCGCGGGAAGAGGCGCCCGAGGAGCCGGCGCCCTCCGGGCCGAAACCGGCGGCTCCCGAGCCCGCCCCCGGTACCGTGAAGGCCACAGCCTCTGGACCCCCGCCAGCTGAAGCGCGGGAACCGGCCCCAGGGAAGCTGGCGGCTGCCGGAGCCGCGCAGGCCGCGCGGCCGGGCGCGTCGGTGGCCGGGGAGTTTGAGGTCGTGTCCGCGCCTGCCGTCAAGAAAGACCACCGCAACGGCGAGGAGGTCGTGGTCCTTCGCGTCAAGACGCTGAGTGTGGACGAGGACGAAAAGCTGCTTCCTGCCGGGCGCGCGTTCTACGCCTTTTCCGGGCCGGGGTTGGAGCAGGTGCGCGAGGTGATGGGCGCGGCCGTGCCCGGGAGCCGCCTGTTGCTCGAGGGCTACCGGGCCAAGAACGACTCGCTGGTGGTGAGGCAGGCGATGAAACCGTAGGCCCGAGGGGGGTGGGAGCGTGGGCCTGGTGCTGGAACCCTCCGCGGTCGGCCTGCGCTTCTCCCCCGGCCGGGCGGAGGCGCGGGCCAACTGCCCTTTTTGCGGGGACCGCGGCGGGCACCTCTACGGCAACGCCCAGAAGGGCGTGTTTTTCTGCTTCCGGTGCGGGGCCCGGGGCAGGCTGCGCGCGGGAGCCGTGGTGCTCTCCGCGCGGCCTGCCCCCCAGGTTTCGGCGCCTGCGGTGGCCGACGCTGCCAAGCTGGATGGGGTCTACCGCGCCCTGCTCGCGGCGCTGGGCCTGAGCGCGGTTCACCGGGAGCACCTGCTCTCGCCCGCCCGCGGCCTGGACCCGGAGCAGATCCAGGCGGGGATGTACCGCACGCTGCCCGAAAGCGGCCGCGCGGACCTGGGGGAGCGGGTGGCGGCCCGGGCCGACCCGGCCGGGGTGCCCGGCTTCTGGCGCGCGGGAGGGAAGTGGCGCGTGGCCGGCCCTCCCGGCCTGCTTGTGCCGGTGCGGGACGCTTCGGGGAGGATTGTGGGCCTGCAAGTGCGCCGGGACGCGTCCGGTGGCGGGCCCCGGTACGTGTGGCTGTCGTCCGCGGGCAGGCCGGGCGGCACGCCGGCGCGGGCCCTGTGCCACGTGTCGGCACTGGGGCCGCCCGGCGGCCCCAGGGTGTGGATCACCGAGGGGCCGCTGAAGGCGGACATTGCCGCCTCGCGCCTGGGCGAGCCGGTGCTGGCGGTGCCGGGCGTGAACACCTGGCGGTCGGCCGGCCTGTTTGAGGCCCTGGAGGCCCTGGGGGCCGGGTCAGTGGTGGTGGCGTTCGACTCCGATGCCGAGACCAATCCGCACGTGGACGCGGCCGCCCGCAGCCTGGAAGAGGCCCTGCGGGCGGCGGGCTACCGTGTCTCGCGTGCTTACTGGCCCGTCGCCTGGGGCAAGGGCCTCGACGACCTGCTCCTGGGCGGCCGGTTCCCGGAGTTGCAGGAAGCAAAGGGAGGGATGTGTTTGAACCGCGTCACGCTCGCGGGGGAGGTTGTGCAGCCGCCGGCGGTGAGCCAGGTGAAGCGGAAGGACGGCTCAAGCTGCCTCAAGGCCCGGCTGCTTTTTGAGATCTCCGACGACGGCCGCCGGGAGGTGGTGCCCATCAACGCCTGGGACCGGCTGGCGAAGAGGGTGCAGGAGGCCGGCCTGTCCAAGGGGGACTACCTCATCGTAGACGGCAAGCTGAAGGTGAGTCGGGACGAGGCCGGCCGGCAGCTGGAGATTTGGCTCTCGGACTTCAGCGTGCTGCTGAAGTCCAACGGGCACCACCAGCCGGCCCGGCCTGACCAGGCACCGAAGCCCGCGCCGGAGACTCCTGCAAGGAAACCCG
>JBFMCJ010000297.1 GCA_040754675.1 Bacillota bacterium | reverse complement strand
CCACGGCCCGCACCCACACCGAGGGAGCCTGAAGGAAGAAAGCGAGGTCGAGCACGAGGATCACCATCACAAGCCCGCCAGCGGCGGCGATCCCTGCGCTCCGGGCACAGTACGACCGGAAGGCGTGCCAGAATCCGGCGAGCGGCACTTCCTCTCCCCTGGCGAGGGATCGGGAGACGGCGACGAGGGCCGTGAAGGCGGGCACGGTCAGCAAGACAACCACGAAGGCTGCGGTCGCGAGGGTGAAGAGAGAGGGAAACCGCACGGCTGCGACCCCGGCCAGCGCGGCCGGCACCAGGCCGACGAAGAACCACAGGGTCGAACCGGCCAGCACCATGCCCAGGTAGTCGTAGCTGAGCCGCAGTCCCCTGCCCAGTATCTTCACCGAGCGCCTGAGTGATTCCCCAAACAGACTCCGGCCAAACCCCCTGCCTTTGCCTTACATCCGCTCCGGTGCCGAGACGCCCAAAAGGGACAGCCCGTCCGCGAGCACCCGCCGGGCCGCCTCCGCCAGCGCAAGGCGTGCCCTTCGCAGCGCCGGATCGGGATGCAGGAGCCTGTGCTCGTTGTAAAAGCTGTGGAACGCCGACGCAAGCTCGTAGAGCAGGCCCACGATGCGCTGGGGCTCCCGGCGCAGCGCGCCGTCCAGCACGTCCTCGGCGTAGCGCGCCAGCACCTTGAGCACCGCCTGCTCGTGGGGCGTCACGAGCGGCTCCAGGTCGCCGGGTTCGACGTGCTCTGGGGGCGCCGCTCCCTCGGCTGCCCCCTGGCGGAAGACGCTGCAGATGCGGGCGTGGGCGTACTGCACGTAGTAGACCGGGTTCTCCATGCTCTGCATGGCCGCCAGATCCAGGTCCACCTCGACCGGGCTCTCGGGGCTCCGGGAGAGGAAGAAGTAGCGGGCTGCATCCGGTCCCACCTCTTCCACGAGGTCGGCCAGCGTCACAAACTCCCCCGCCCGCTTCGACATCCGTACGGCCTGCCCGCCCCGCACCAGCGACACGAGCTGCAGGATGATGACCTCAAGCCTATCGGCCGCATAGCCCAGGGCCTGCATGGCGGCCTTCATACGTGCCACGTAGCCGTGGTGGTCGGGACCCCAGATGTCGATGACGCGCTGGAAGCCCCGCTGGAACTTGTCGTGGTGGTAGGCGATGTCGCTTGCAAGGTAAGTGAGGCTGCCGTCGCTTTTCACGACGACCCGGTCCTTGTCGTCGCCGAAGGCAGTAGAGCGCAGCCACTTCGCCCCTTCGGCCTCGTAGAGGAACCCCCGCTCCTCGAGCAGGCGAAGCACCGCCTGTACCCGGCCCGCCTGGTAAAGGGTGTGCTCCCGGTACCAGACGTCGAAGCGCACGCCGAACGCTTCGAGCTGGCGGCGCTGCCTGTCGAGCATACGCTCCACGGCGGTGCGCCCGATGCGGGCCAGCCGCTCGTCAGGCGAGAGGCGCGCCAGGTCGGGCTGCTCGGTCAACAGTTCCTCGGCGATCTCTCGCACGTACTCGCCGGGGTAGCCCTCCTCGGGTAAAGTTGCCGGTTCGCCCAGAAGTTGGGCCATGCGGGCGGCCACCGAGAGCGCGAAGAGGTGTGCCTGTCGCCCGGCGTCGTTCACGTAGTACTCCCGCGTGACCTGGTAGCCGGCGGCGGAAAGCAGGTTCGCCAGGGCGTCTCCGACGGCGGCGGCGCGGGCGTTGACCACGTTCATGGGGCCGGTGGGGTTGGCGCTGACGAATTCCACCTGCACTCTCTCGCCATTCCCCACGTTGGGCACGCCGGCCCTGGGCCCTTCGTTGATGATGCTGCACGCCGCCTCGTAAAGCCAGCGCCCATCCAGCCTCACATTGACGAAGCCGGGCCCGGCCACCTCGACGGAGGTGAGCCGCAGCGTGTCGTGGCTGTGCCGCAGGCGTTCGGCCAGCGCTTCGGCGATCGCGCGTGGCGGCTGCCGGAAGTGCCCGGCCAGATTCATGGCGGCCCCGGTGGCAAAGTCGCCGAACGACGGGTCCCTCGGCACCTCCACCGCGCACGCCTTCTCCAGGCGATGCGGGTCGATCTCGCCTGCATTGCGAGCGCGGGCCAGATCCTGCACGATGTGCGCCACCGCCTCGCCGAGCTTTCGCTTCACGTCCAGCACGCTGCGCACGCCGGAAGGCGATCCGGACCCGGCTGTCAAACGCGTTCCACCCTCTCTTGACCCGGGCGGCTCGGGGCTGCCGGCCCCGCCACCAGCACCTCCCGCAGCAGCTTGGCCGCCAGGAGTGACGTGATGTCCGACGGATCCTTGACCGGGCAGACCTCCACCAGGTCGACTGCCACAGGTCCCGCCGAGGCCAGGAGCCCCACCGCCTCCAGCACCTCCCCGGCGCTGGGCCCGCCGGGCTCCGGGGTGCCCGTGCCGGGGGCGAAAGCCGGGTCGGTCACGTCTATGTCAATGGTAAGGTAAAACGGGCGGCCGCGGAGTTCCCGCGAGAGGCGGCGGGCGGCCTCAACCAGTGAGCCGTCCACCCGCCAGGTGCGCCTCCACAGCTCCCACTCCTCCCGGATCCCCGACCGCACGCCCAGCTGAACCAGCCTCTCCAGCCCGACCAGTTCGCTGACCCGCCGCAGGACGGTGGCGTGCGAGAGCGGCAACCCCGCATACTCGTCCCGCAGGTCCAGGTGCGCGTCCAGCTGGACGACGGCGAGGTCGGGCCAGCGCCGCACCGCCGCCCGTACGGCTCCCAGGGTGAGCAGGTGCTCGCCGCCGATGATGACCGGCCGCCGCCCCCCCTGCAGCGCCCCGTGGACCGCCGCCTCGATGATGTCCAGCGCCCCGCGGACGTCCCCCCAGGGCAGCATCAGGTCCCCCAGGTCGGCGATCCGCCGTTCCTCGAGAGCGGCGCCGCGCATCGGGCTGAACGACTCGATTCCGTCGGAGACGTCCCGCACCCGGCGGGGCGCTTCTCGCGTCCCGGGGCGGAAGCTGGTGGTGTGGTCGAGAGGAACACCGATGATCACCTGGTCTGCCTCTTCGGCGGGTGTGGTGGCCTCGAGGAATGGGGTGGTTCGCTGCCAGTGCGGATGTGGCAGCGCTTCTCGGCTCACAGGCGCCCCTCTTCCGTCCGGGACAGATCCGCGTGGCGGTGGCTCTTGCTGGCCGGGGCGTCTGTCCCGGGGGCGACCAGCGCCTCGACGAAGGGCGGCAGCACGAAGGCTGCCCGGTGCACCGCCCTCGAGTAGTAGCGCAGCCCCGGCACCGCCCACCCGTCGTCCGCGGCGGGCCGAGACGGATCGGGGCCGAGCGAGGCCACCGTGAAGCTCCACAGGCCGCTGGGGTACGTCGGTACCGGCGCCAGGTACAGCCAGGCACGTCCGAAGACGTCGCGCATGGCCTCGCTGCAGCGGGTAATCAATTCCTTGTTATAAAACGGCGATTCGGTCTGGGCGGCCAGAATCCCGCCCGGCCGCAGCGCGCTGCGGCAGCTGGCATAAAACTCCCGGCTGAACAGGCCTACGGCCCTGCCGACCGGTTCGGTGGAATCCACCAGGATGGCGTCGTAGGTGGCGGGGTGTTCGGCTACGTGCGCAATGCCGTCCCCGATGGAAAGCCTCACCCGCGGGTCGTCCAGGCAACTGGCCGTCTCGGGAAAGAAGCGGCGGCAGACCTCCACCACCTCGGCGTCGATCTCGGCCAGCACCACTTCCTCCACGCCGGGGTGACGCAGCACCTCCCGGACAGTGCCGCCGTCGCCGCCGCCCACCACCAGGACCCGGCGGACACGGCCGTGGGCCGCAAGGGGAACGTGGGCGAGCATCTCGTGATAGATGAACTCGTCCGCCTGGGTGAGCTGGATCATGCCGTCCAGGACCAGCATACGCCCCCACGGTTCGGTCTCCAGCACGGCCAGCTGCTGGTATTCGGTCTTTCGCACCTCCAGCGCACGCGTGACCCGGCACGTGATGCCCAAAGCGGGAAGCTGCTTCTCGGTGAACCATAGTTCCATGGCGGCGGCTCCTAGCCCCACAGCGCGACGGCCGCAAAGGCGCAGCCGATCTTTTCGACGCGGTGTTCCACGGCGCGCACGTAAAGCTCTACCATCTTCAGACCCCGCCCGCGCAGCGCCTCCTCGGCCATTTTGCGAACCTCGGCCTCGGCCTCCTCGCGCGAGCAGCGGCCCGCGTACTCCATGATGACCCCGAACCCCCGCTCGCTCACGCCCACCGCCACGGCTGCGGCGATGCGCTCGCCCGGCGTCTCGCTGGTGATGCTGCCATAGGCCGTCGGTGTCAGGCTCCCCGGCGGCAGGTCCAGGTACTCGACGCGCCGGGCACCGGCCGGGAGGATGCTCGAAACGCGGATCAGGTTGAGGTTGCCGACTCCTGCGGCCAGAAGCGCGTTGTCAAACGCGTTGAGCGATGTGGCCCCCTCGGCCGCACCGGCAGCCAGGGTGTAGTTTTTGGGAATTGGAAGCATGGCGGTCTTGTGTGCACGCCCTCCCCTTCGAGTGTCGCACGGCGCCCGGCCTCGAGGCGCCGCAGGCCCCGCGATCACGCCCGTAAGTATATCAGACAGGCGTCCGCATGGAAGCCTTCGCGTGAGGACAGGCTACGGTCCCGGCGGGACAAGGACGTCCATGCCGGCCTTGGGGGTCGGGCTGCCTACGGACAGGCTGCCCGGCCTCTTCGTCTGGCCTGGGTCTGATAGAATAAAGAATGAGACGGTGGGGCCGCGGGGCGGTTGTGGAGCGGGCGCTGGCTTTCATTGCAGCGGTGATCTCGCTGCTGGGGGCGCCCCTGCTGCCGGCGGGCGAAGGCGTGCGGGCGCAGGACACAGCCCCCGCTCGCTCGCGCCCGGCGCCCGGAGAGCCGGCGGTGGTGTGGGGAGCCGGCGGTGTACCGGTGGCCGACCGGCTCAACCCGGTCAGGGTGCAGCTCGAAAGCCAGGATGCGGCCTTTGCCGGCGCCGTCACCCTTACGCTGTCGCAGCGCTCGTTCTTTGATGATCGGCCGGCCCTCCTTGAACTGCGCTGGCCCGTCCAGCTTCCTGCGGGCGGCCAGG
>JBFMCJ010000296.1 GCA_040754675.1 Bacillota bacterium | reverse complement strand
CAGCCGCCCCATGGAAAGGGCTCCGCCCGCCTGCAGTTGCCACCAGGGCCCGGTTTGGCCGGCGCTGAAACCTGCCCCGAGCGTCGCTCCTCTCAGCGTGCCGTGGCGGATCTGCCCCCGCAGCGCGGCCCCAGCAGCCCACGTGCCAAGCGTAGCGGCAGTGCCCGCCTCCCCTGGCGATGGTGCCGAGACGGCGCCGCCCACAACTGTCTCCTGCTGCACCCACCACGCTGGTGCGGCGCTTGCCGCCGCGCCGGGTGCCGCGGCAGCCCGCCCGGCTCCGGCGAAAAAGGCCAGGATCATGGCGGCCGCCACCAGCACCAGGATCCACGGGCCCAGGGAGAGCGCCGCGCTGGGCACCCGCCGTTGCGCCACGGCTTTGCCCATCGAGTACTTGACCGCCGGCACCACCAGGAGCGTCAGCAGCGTGGCGAGCGTCATGCCTCCAACGACGGTCACCGCCAGCGGCACCTCGAGTTCGCTTGCCTCGCCCCACCCCAGCGTCAGCGGGAACAACCCCAGGATGGTGGTGAGCGACGTCATCAGCACGGGCCGCAGCCTCACCGAAGCCCCTTCGACCACGGCGTCCTCGAACGAACGCCCCCGCCCCGCCAGCTGGTTGATGTGGTCGATGAGGACGATGCCGTTGTTGACCGCGATGCCGGCCAGCACGATGCCGCCCAGGATGGCGGTGACGCCGATCTTGTTTCCTGTGATCCAGAGGCCCGCGAGGCCTCCTGCCAGACCCAGCGGCACGGTGAACATGATGATGAGCGGGTCAAGCAGCGACTCGAACTGCGCCGCCATCACCATGTAAACGAGCACAACGGCGAGCGCCAGGGCCAGCCACATGTCGCCGAACGTCTCGCCGATGAGTTCATGGACGCCTGCAAGCCTCGCCCCGTGCCCGGCGGGCATATCGACCGTTCGCAGCAGCTGCTGGACCCTCTCCCCGGCCTCACCCAGCCCGATGCCCTCGACGTCGGCGTTGACGGTCACGATGCGCTGGCCGTCCCGGTGCTGGATTGACGTTGGCTCGGTGGTCTGTTCCGGCAGGGCGACGCGTTCGACGCGCACCCTCGGCGGGGTGCTGCCCGGCAGGGCGAGCCCCGTCACGGGGAGATTCAGCAACCCTTCAAGCGAGTTAACCGAGGACGGATCGGCCTTGACCACGATGGCAACCTGCTCCCCGCCCGCCTCCACCAGGTGCCCCGCCGGCGCTCCCTGCACCGCGTCCCGCAGCCCCGCTCCCACCTGCGCCGCAAGCAGCCCGCCGGTCAGCGCCCGGCCCGTGTCCACACGCAACGCCAGCGCCGGTTCCTGGGCCTGGAGCGACGTGGTCACGTTGGCAAAGCCGGGCGTCTTGTCGAGCCTGTCCGCCACCTGGCCGGCGAGGGAGGCGAGCGCCTGCCGGTCCGGGCCCATGACGTTGATGGTGACCCGCTCCGCGATGAGTTCGCTCAACACCCCGAACGACGGCGAGTCAGTCACCCGGATGCGGGCCTGAGGCGCGTCCTCGAGGACGCCCGGTACCTCACGCCGCAGTTCGCTGACGAGCTGTGCCGCGCTGCGGCTCCTCTGGGAACGGGGCTTCAGCACCACGTACAGGTTGCCTGTCGAGGTGCGTTCGCCCGAGAGGGCGGACAGGAGGTCGCCGCTGCCGGCGCTGCCCACCTGCGTCGAGACCGACTCCACCTCGGGCAACCGCAGCAGGTAGTCCTCCAGTTGCCGGGCGGCGCGGTCGGTCTCGTCCACCGGCGTGCCGGGCGGCATCTCCACCACCACACCGACCCGGCCCATGTCCACCGGCGTGAGGAACTCGACGTCCAGGCGCGGGTAAACCCACACCGCCGCTGCCGCGATGGCGCCAACTCCCACCACAACCAGCGCCCGGCGGCGGAGCACCCCGAGCAAGAGCTTCTGATAGCCCAGCCCGACCGGCTCGAACCACCGCGACCCCGCCCGCCGTCGCGCGGCCAGGGCGGAAAGGCGCTCGACCACGTCGCCGCGTTGAGCAAGCCGCAGCCGCACCGCCATCGCCGGCACTACGGTGATGGCCACCGCCAGCGACGCCAGCAGGGAATAGGTGACCGTCAGCGCCAGTTCCTGGAAGATCCGTCCAGCCAGCCCGCCCACGAAGATGACGGGCAAGAAGACGACCAGCGTCGTAAACGTCGACGCCGTGATGGCCACCCCGACCTCGGCCGTCCCCCGGGAGGCCGCCTGGTCAGGCGCATCTCCCTGCTGGGCGTGCCGGAAGATGCTCTCCAGCACCACGATGGCGTTGTCCACGAGCATTCCGATGCCGAGCCCGAGCCCGCCCAGGCTCATGAGGTTGAGCGTGAGGCCGTTGAGGTACATCAGCGCCAGGGTGGCGATGATGGAAATCGGGATGGCTACGGCTATGGTGAACGTGCTCAAGATATCGAAGAGGAACAGGTACAGCACGACCACGGCCAGAATACCGCCGATGGCGCCGTTTCGCGTCACGCTCACCAGCGCCTGTTCGATGAAGTCGGCCTGGTCGTAAATCGGCACGACGTCGAGGCTCTGCATCTCGGCCCGGTGGGCGGCCAGAGCCTTGCGGATGCGGCGGGCGACCGTGACGGTGTTCTGGCCGGACTCCTTGAAGACACTGACGAGCAGCGACGGCCGGCCGTTCACCCGGGCGTACCCTTCCGGCAGGCGGTTCACCCGCTCCACCTCGGCCACGTCCTGAAGCTCAACCACCTGCGGCAGCAACCCGGTCCCGCCCTGCCCCGGGCGCAGGATGGTGACCGGAAGCTCCCGCAGGCCGTCGAGGCTGCCGATGCGCGCCCCGGCCCGCACCTGGTAGCGCCGCCCGCCCTCGGTGAGAGGGCCGACCGGAACTTCCACGTTCTGGTAGGTGATGACCTGCGCGAGCTGCGATGGCGTCAGGCCGACGCGGGCCAGTTGCTCGGGGTCGTAGCGAACCTGGATCTCTTCCGTCGTACCACCGCTCACCAGCACCCGGCCGACGCCCTCAACCCGTTCCAGCACCGGGACGAGCTGCTCTCTGGTCGCCCGGCTCAACTGGCTGAGGTCGTCCGAACCCGTGATGCCGTACATGGCGATGGGCAACTGCGTCGGGTCGAGCCGCAGAACGACGGGGGGTTCGACGGATGGCGGCAGCGTGAGCTTGAGGCGCTGGAAAAGCTGGTTGACGTCGTTCATGAACACGGAGAGGTTTGCGCGCCAGTTGAGCTCGACGACGACCAGGGAGACGTTCTCCCGGCTGATCGAACTCGTGCGGCTCACGCCCGGAAGCGTGGAGACGCTGGACTCGATGGGGTGCGTGACCTGCTGTTCGACGGCCTCCGGGCCGGCGCCCGGGTAGACGGTGAGGACGGCGGCCACGGGGATTTCGATGTCCGGGAGCAGGTCGAGGCCCATACGGGTGAGCGAGACGCCGCCGAGCAATAAAACGGCCAGCACCACCATGCTGACCAGGATGGGGCGGCGAACGGAAGCCGCAACCAGGCGCTCCATGAGAGGCGAACTTACCCTTCGACGATCTCGGCGTCGGCAGGGAGCTGGCGCAGCGCCTGGGGCTTGAGGCCGGCGTTGATGCGAACGTCGCTCAGCGTCAGGGTGGAGAGTTCTTTGCCCGAGGGGCTGTACGTCACAACCCGTGTGGCAAGCCACGTCGAACCGTCAATCCAGACCCGCACGTAAGCGGCGTCCTCAGCAGCCCCGAGGGCGGGCCCCCGAACCAGGCCCTGCAGCAGGGAGCCAGCCCCTGCCCCGGCCCCGGATCCTCCGTCAAGCTGCGAACGGTCAACGGGGGCTTCCAGGACGTAAAGGGTCTTGCCGCCTGCCTTTTCGGTGGCGACCAGCTTCACCGAGCTGTCCTTGCCGGCCCCGGCGGCACCGGGAAGCGCTTCGAAGATGCGATCGGGCGAGAGCGACCTGACGTCGACCCCGCTCGGAAGGGCCTTTGCGAAGGGCTGTACCAGGATCTGGTTCGTCACGGGCAGGTAGACCTGCACCTGCTCCTTCTCGAAATCGATGACGTAGACCTGGTCGGCCAGGGCCGACGGCTCAACGATCTCGAGGCGCACCAGCCCGGGGGTGCGCAGGAACGCCACCTTGAGAACCGACCGGGTGCGGCGGCCCCTGGCGTCCACCGCCTCGGTGGTGAGCCGGGCGCTCGCGTCACGGATGGCCTCTACGGCCTGGCGCACCTGGGTGAGGACGGCGTCTGCCTTGGCGGCTGGCTGTGAGCCGGCCGAAGCGCTGGAACCTGAAGCGGTGGCCCCTGTGAGCCCGGTGAACGCGGCCAGAACGGCTCCGATGGTGCAAACCGTCAGAAGGCTGTTGACGCGGAGGCGGACAGGACGTGTTCGGCGTCTTGGCGCCGCCAGAGGTACGCGCATGGGACGCTCACCCCCCGCAAGACGCGGTTGACCACAGCCGGGCTAAGGCCGCCCTCATTCTAGCCACGGGGTGGGGGAGTGTCAACGAAGAGCCGGCTTCCAGCGGGCGTCTGGCCGCTCATTGCGGGGGCGGCGGATGTGGTATAATGGGCGGCGCAGCCGGTCGGCCGCATGGCCGCCGCGCGCGGAGGGGTGCCGGAGCGGCCATAACGGGGCGGTCTCGAAAACCGTTGGCTGGCATTCGCTGGCCCGTGGGTTCGAATCCCACCCCCTCCGCCACCGTCCTGCGTCACGACAGTCGCCCTCTCACCGGCGCGGAAGGGTGCTGGAGCGGACGAACAGGCACGCCTGGAGAGCGTGTGAGGTCCTACCGGGCCTCCGAGGGTTCGAATCCCTCCCCTTCCGCCATCACTGAGGTGGAGAGACCATACCCAATGGTCTTCGTAACGCCTTGGTAGAGCGCCCACGTCACCTTCACGTCGGCATGGCCGGCAAGGTGGGCTGCAGCCTTGGGATCAACCTTGGCCTCGGCTGATATGAACGAGGCCGTCAACCCCCTGCTCTGATCCGCCGGGGTGGAGCCGGGCCGGAAATGTCGTCGACGGTTGGCAGTCTGATATCCGCGGGTTGGTTACCGCA
>JBFMCJ010000295.1 GCA_040754675.1 Bacillota bacterium | reverse complement strand
ACGGGTGAAGATCCTGCCGCCTGGCTGCGGACCCGGGTGCCTGCGTTAACCTGGCCGTACGCTGCTCGGCCGTGGGTGAAGTACGTTTTGCAGGAGTTCACCCGGCTTCGCCTAGAGGTGGGCTAGCCAGGACGCCATTCCTTTGGAAGACTCCGGCGCGACATGGTGGTGTCGAACCGCGTGATTAACAATTGACCTCTCCCAGGACAAGGAACGGCTGACGAGGGAGCGAGTTCTGCGTCCCGGGGGAAAGCTGGTGGTCGCCGAGCTGGTGAGGCTGAGCAAGCCTACATCCTGTGTGAGGAGTACCCCCGATGCCGCTCTGAGTGGTCCCGGCACTCATCTGTTCCGGCTGCGCGACCGGACTGGTCACTGCCCCCATGCCGGGAGCCCCCGGTTCGGAGATCCGGGCCAGGGAGGCGCAGCTGGGGGACCTTGATGTGGTGGTGCGTATCCTGGGTGCTGCCCGCCTGCCCACTGCCCGCGTGGCGGAACACCTGCCTTCGTTCCTGTGGCCTGCAGCACCCCCGACGGAGATGACGACGGCGTGGTGGGGCTCGAGCGCTACCGCTCATCGGCCCTGCTACGCTCCCTGGTGGTGCTCCCCTTGTGGCGGAATCAGGGCCTGGGCCGGCGCCTGGTAGCGTCCCAGCTTACCCGGCTGGCTCCCGAAACTCCCGCGTACCCGCTCACCAGGGCCCGGAAGCGTGCGTCCGCCCCCTGGGCTTGGAAGCGATTCCCCGGGACCAGTTGCGCCCTGCAGCGAAAGCCTCCTCCGAGTTCCAGGAAGCCTGCCCGGCGTCGGCAGTCGCCATGCGCGCAGTCGCTTACGGGAACCCCGGCAAGTAACCCCGCCCCACGGGGGCCACCGCCCCGTGAAGCCGACCCTTGCCTGGCTCTTGACGGTCTGCTTCACCCTCGGGTTGAATATACGCGAGCGGGCCGACGGGAGGACGCTATGGGAGGAACTGCCCGACGAGTGCGATCACCGTCGAAAGTGGCGTGGGGTGTGCGACTGCCATGATCCGGGCCGCCCTGACCAGGAGGAAACAGGCCACCTGCGAAGGTGGGGACATAGCGTCCTGTTGTTCCGCGCCCGGCGGGAGCAGGATGGCTTGACGGAGGCGACACAATGCGGACCTTTCCCATTCTGCAGGTAGATGCATTCACTGAAGCCGCCTTCTGTGGCAACCCGGCAGCGATTGTCCTGGACGCTCAGGGACTTTCTAACGAGCAGATGCAGGCCATTGCTCAAGAGATGAACCTGTCCGAAACCGCATTCGTGCTGCCTTCCGATGTGGCCGACTTCCGGCTCCGCTTCTTCACTCCCCGCAAGGAGATCCCCATGGCAGGTCACCCGACCATTGCCACCGTCCATGCTCTGATCGAAGACGGCCGCATCAGCCTAACAGCCGCACACACTCGCGTGACTCTCCAACTCAACGTGGGGGTACTTCCTGTCGAGATCCGTACAGTGCCGGATGGAGCACCCTTCATCGTCTTGACGCAACAACGACCGGAGTTTCTTAGGACCTATCCTCGCGAGCCGGTCGCTGCGGCTCTTAACCTTGCCCCCGCTCACATCATTGAGCCCATCCAGACAGTGAACACCGGCACCCCCCAACTGATGGTCCGGCTACACGATGCCGCTACGCTGGAGGAGATGCATCCCGACTTCGATCGCCTCGTGGAACTGACGGAGCGGAGCGATTTCTTCAGCGTCCACGTCTTCGCTCTTATCGACCATACTCGGCAACCCCGTGCGGTCGCCCGCCACTTCGCCCCTGCCGCTGGGGTCAACGAAGACCCGGTGACGGGATCGGCCAGTGGGGCGATGGGAGCCTACCTGGTGCACTATGGCCTGGTTGACAGCTCCACCCTGGTCGCCGAACAGGGCCATGCCGTGGGGCGCCCGGGGAGGGTACATGTAGAGGTGGTGACCTCACACGGGGTGATCGAGGCTGTGAAGATCGGGGGCCAAGCGATAACCATCTTCCGAGGCCAACTGCTGCTCTACTAGGAAGCACCTCCGGTCCCAACTTGGCAACCCGGACCTTCAGCGCGTCGGCTGTCACCGCCTACGGGGAAAACCGGCCTGGAGCCTCCTACGGAGGCGATGCGGCGGCCTACCGCATAGTAGTGCAGCGGGGCATAGATAACCGGGTCAAGGACAGACATATCAACCTTCCCGTACGCAGGGTCTGGTATGTGGTGGTCAACCGGGAGGTTCTTCACTTCACCGAAGAACACCGTACTATGATTCTGCGGGTGCACAAGTTGCCAGGGCTTGAACGCAAACACATTCCCCAGCGGGAGACGGACGATCCGCCAACGCTCCCTGGTCAGTCTGCAACCAGGACTCCAGTTCCTTTCTCAAAGAGGTTAGCTCCCCTATCCTGGCTTCAATCCCGGCGATCTTTTGCAGCACCAGTCCCCGCAATCCCGACCTGACCGTTTCGCAACGCCCGGAGCGCGCATATTCCAGAAGGCCTTTGATCTCGCTCAAGGTCAGCCCGAGGTCCTTGGCTCGAAGCACGAAGCGGAGCTCGGCTGCATCATCAGGCGAGAAGAGCCTGTAGCCGTTCTCACCGCGTTTTGGGCTCACGATGCCGAGTTGCTCGTAGTACCTTATGGTTTTGGGGTTCACGCCCAGCCGCGAGGCGAGCTGCCCGATCCGCAGGTACTCCGCCACTCGACTCACCCCCTCGTGTCCAATGATGACCTTCCAGCCAGCCGAAAGTCAAGTTGTTTTCACATTCATAACCAAGGAATTGGAGTATTGACCTTCCCGTCGCTGGAATGACCTATCATCGGGCACGTGAGAAAACCTTGTTTCACTGGAGGGAGTGCTGATGTGGACACTGGGTAGCGAGCAAGAGGCGACGAAGAAGCTTGCGGCCAGGTTTGCGCAAGAATACCTCATACCCGAGGCCGCAGAACTTGACGTGTCCGAGGATGGGGCGATCGAACTCCTCTCGAAGATGGGAGAGGTCGGTTTCCTCGGAATGGGAGTGCCGCCCAGGTACGGGGGAAGCGCATCAGATACTCTTTCGCTGGTACTTGCACTCGAGGAACTTTCAAAGGGAAGCACAAGCATGGCGCTCAGTTGTCTCGCCCATCTGGCAGCAAGCAGGGCGATAGTCGAGGGAGGGACCGAACTTCTAAGAGAAAGCCTGCTTCCTCAACTGGCCCAAGGGACCAGGCTGGCGGCCCTGACGGTGCACGAAGCCGGTTGCGGGGCTGTCTCAGCCTTGATCGAAACCGAAGCCACCAGGCAGGAAGATGGCTACGTGGTGAAGGGTTCCAAGATCTTCGCCACCAACGCCGCGTACGCTGATTGCTTCGTGACCCTGGTTCGTACCGACCCGGCCAAAGGCCCCGCGGGCATATCCTTTCTCGTCATCGAGAAGGGAACCGGTGGTCTTTCGCTCGGAGGCCATCACCGGCGTATGGGTCTCAACGGCACGGGCAGCAGAGAACTCTCTTTTGACGCATGCAGGGTTCCACCAGGGCACCTTCTTGGGAGAGAAGGCGCCGGGCTCGAACTCCTTTCAACGGTGGTGCGGGAGGTGGCATTGCCGGGAATGGCCGCAATTGCCCTGGGTACGAGCGAAGCTGCGTTCAACGCCGCCGTACGTCACGCACGTCAGAGAACGATAGGCGGAGAAGCGTTGGGAACCAAAGGGGCGATACGGGACATGGTGGCAGAGATGAGCACACTCCTGTCCGCCATGAGGTCATCCGTTTATTCCGCCGCTTCGAGCACCGGGACGATCGACCCGTTCCAGGCAAAGCTATTCGCCACCGAGTCGGCGCTGCGTGTAACCGATCTGGCGTTGCAGGTGCATGGAGGTCACGGGTACAGCTCCGAGCTTCCGGTGGAGAGATACTACCGGGACGCGCGAGGCCTGAAACTTCATTTCATGACCTCGGAGATACTGCGCGAGGCCATCGCCAAACGGGCCCTGGCGACGTGACTGCTGACATCCAAATCGCGCTGAGGACGGAGCACGGGGTCGACCCCATACGAAGGGAGGTGATGACCATGCCCCAGAACTGCGATGGCGGGTGCATCCTGCCGGCGGATCAGCCAAAGCAGGTGACTACCGCGCCGCAGGAATGCGTGCCTTCTCCGGCGACGAGCGGGAACGCCGCGCCGAGGCAGGGGGCACCGGGGGGACCCCCTTGACACACCACAGAGGGCATGTTACAGTGATATCGTCAAAGCGCGATATCGCTATTTCTCAAGGACTCCAGGGAGGCCGCGTAATGTCTGAGTATTCCCGATCCTGGCGTTCGCCCCGCCACGAAGGTTCCCCCGCGTCGCCCTCACCTGGATGTGCTGGAGGGGCCCAATGGGGGGCAGTACTTTACAGGAATGGAAGGAGGTCCCTTAGATGGTGGCCAGGAGCAGAGGACTTGTCGCCCTGCTCAAGAGGTCCGTGGGCGTCTCGCCCGGCGGTAGCTGCGGCTGCAATCCGACGGGGCCGCGGCGTGGCAGCCCCGACGGCGGTACGGCTCCGTGCTGCGGTGAGCCTGCCGACCCGAAGACGCAGACCGCCAAGCCCGGCGCCGACACGGCGGACGCAAGTTCGGAAAGATGCTGAGAGCCCGCGGCGGCGGAGGAGCCGTGGCTGCACGAGCTTCCGCTCGGAGAGCTTCGCCCGTTGCCGGGGCGGCCGCGGCGGAGGGCCGCCCCGGTGGCCGGCGGCGCGCGGCTTGACGCTGGCCGTACGCGCCGGGTAAACTCTCATATCGAAGCGGGTCTATACAAGAGGGGAGGGCGACCGTTGGCAGTCGACCGGCAGGACAGCACGAGCCTGTGCAAGGTTTTCGCGGCGCTGGCCAATCCCCATCGCCTGCGGATCTACGAATCCTTGTTCTCCGGCTGCCTTTCGACTTGCTGCGACCGCATCGAGAGATGCGAGCCGGCGATGGCCCAAGCCGACGTGGTGCGGCTGCTGGGCCTTGCGCAGTCAACTATCTCCCACTATCTGAAGGTGCTCGAGGACGCCGGGCTGGTCAGAACAGAACGGCGGGGGCCCTGGA
>JBFMCJ010000294.1 GCA_040754675.1 Bacillota bacterium | reverse complement strand
GTGGGATGCTGACGGAACGGACGGCGTGCTCGCGGGGCGGCGTTCTCCCCCAACGCCGCCCCGAACCTGCCGGTGGTTGGTGGGCCTTGGTTCGGGGAGCGGGCGTTGTACGACGACGGGCGCCCTGGGAGCAGAGCTTCCTTACCAGGGTTAGGTCCGTAGTGTCCGGAAGAATACCGAAGTAGGTGCCAACTGCTCCCGTTGGTTGGGGCCGTGTTTTCGTCGGAGGAAGGGAGTTCTGCTTTGCCCAACGGAATGTAGAAGGCCGCCCTGGAGAATCAACAGAGGAACGAGACTTCTGTATACGGGCACATCCCGTTATGCGTCGTCAGCGCCAGCCCAGGTCACCCATGAACCTGGGGTCGTCGGAGAACACGACCACCTGTTGGGGCTGGTATGACCTGCCTCAGGCCGATGGGACTCGTTGTCATGGGGGCACTCCGATCCGGACGGAGACGGCGGGAGGACAGGTAGTCCTTGACCGACGGAGGATCTCGGAGTCCACGTACATCCAAGATGCAGGGGTGGTGGTTGCGGGAGTCTACCATATGTGGTAGCATGTGGGTGGATGGCTAGTCCTACCGGATGGGAGGGGTTGTGCCGCATGAGCAAGAGGCAGCATGTTGTCCCGCATGGCAGCAGGTGGGCGGTGATCCGGCTTGTGCACCAGGGGAGTTCTTACCCTGCTGAACCCGTTCAAGGCGATACAAGCCATTCGGCCGGGCATTGAGAAGGCTGCCGGTGGTTGAAGCTGGCTTCCTGTGGGAGGGATCTTCCTTGGATGTGGCGATTGAGTGCTGTAACCTGTATAAGCGTTACGGGCAGATCAGGGCCGCCGATGGGGTTTCTTTTGAGGTGTATCCCGGGCGAGTGTGCGGGCTGCTCGGACCGAACGGGGCCGGGAAAACCACGACTATAAGGATGCTGACCACCGTCATTAAGCCATGCTCTGGTACTGCCCGCGTGTGTGGCTATGACATCATTCGAGACGCTGCGAAAGTGAGGCGCTGTGCTGCCGTCGTGCCTCAGTCCGTGTGGATGAATCATTACCTTTCCGTTTGGGATAACATCCTTGTCTACCTGCTTCTCCGCGGTCTTACCTGGCGTGAAGCCAAGCACCGAGCGTCCTGGGCGGTAGAAGTATTCGGCTTGGAGAAGTACATCAGATTCCGCTGCGAACAGCTCTCCGGGGGTCTGATCCGCAGGGTTCAAGTGGCCCGCACTCTTGCGTCTCCGGCCCAATGCTATTTCCTGGACGAACCGAGCATTGGCCTTGACCCGAAAATGAAAGTGGAGTTTTGGGGACAGCTCTCCGCCTTAGTACGAGCCTCCGGCGGAACAACGCTCATCACCACACACCAGATGGAAGAGGTGGAGGCCCTATGCGACGACGTCATACTGATCGATAAGGGTAGGGTCGTTGCAACTGGGAGCGTTAAGGCACTTACCGAACAGTTGGGCGTGACAACTGCCGAAGTGGATCTGGCGGCAGACCGCAGGCCGCCCGCTGAGGAGTTGGAACGTTTGGGCATGGAATGGGCATGTGAGGGTAACACGCTGCGGCTCCGGTTCAAACGGGGCGCAGAAATGCTACCCAGACTCTTAGCGGCGCTTGATCGGAACGGGATCTCCATCCGGGCCGTGCGTGTTGTGCCGCCCAAGTTCCAGGACATATACCTGGCTTTGGTCGGCGACGCTGAATCCTCGGGCGAAGCACATGAGGCGGGGAAGTAGGTGTTCGCGATATGATCGGAATGGCCTACAGGCAATGGCGACTGTTCCTGGGATCCCCCCATAACGTGGTCGTGCCGCTGTTGGAACCTACTCTGTACTTGCTCATCTTTGGGCAAGTGATGGCCAGCGTTGTTCGCGAAGCCACGTACGCCGGCGGGAGAGTGCAGTATCTCAGCTTCATGCTGCCTGGAATACTCGCCATGGCGGCTTGGCACAGGGGGGTTCACGCGGGCACCCCCATTTACGTTGATCGCGTCACAGGGGAACTGGAGGCTCTGTTTGCGCAGCCTGTGCCGCGCTGGTTCATTCCGGTGTTTAACATCTTGTCGGTTGTCGGGCAAACTGTTCTCTACACGGCAGCGGTACTAGGTGTGGGCAAGGCGATGGGCGTTACTGCGGTATACACCGGGCCCAAACTGGTGTTTATCTTCGCGGAAGTAGTTGCCTTCACCTGGGCTGTGGGTATGACGTTCTCAGCACTGTGTGCCTTGATAAAAAGTCAGGAAGCCTTCAATATCGTGATGAACCTCCTCATATTGCCGTTGGTGTTAACTTCCTCTGCGTTCTACCCCCTCGAGGCCGCTCCCGCGTGGGTTCGTACTGTGGCCGCGGGAAACCCGATCAGCATTGCGGCCGAAGGTCTCCGAGCGGTACTTCTTGGCGGAAACGTGCTGTCTCAGCGGGTGCTTTTCCCTGCGGGATTATCGCTGGTATGGGCGCTCGGTGCTTCCCTGCTCGGTAGCCTCGTGATCTCCCGCGCTGTGCGGTAGCCGTCGGGACTGTCGCCATTAGGCGAAAAGAGGAGCCGACGAGCCAGACGGGAGGGAGAAGTCAGCAACTCGGCACGCGGTCATGGCGGTCTTTGTCAGTCCTGGGCATCCGCGCCTGGGGCTCAGACCATCTTCCACAGTTGCCGCGGTTGCCTTCAGAAGTTGTTCTGCAGCATTGGAGGCACGTCTTGGGGTGGGGGGTTCTGTTGGACATGCGGGTGCCTGACCTGCCGGACAACGTCACGGGGAACCGGCGCTGGTGGGTGCAGGCGGTGCAGTCCCGTGTTACTCTGGTACCGTCAGCCCGGTGAGCTCTTGGGGGGCGGGTATCCCGCGCAGGGTACCGCGGTTCGTGGTGGAGGGCGGCACGGGGGTGCGCAAAGACGTCGAGGCCCTGCCCACGGGGTGCCGTTCGACCGGGAATGTATGTAAGGCGACTGAACGTGCTGGGTGTGGACGCGGGCAAGGTAGGCCGCAACGACCCCTGCCCCTGCGGCAGGGAGGGGGTGGACGGATTCTTACCGGGCAACAGAGGGCGTCAACAGCCCTCCAAGTCCAAGACGCGGATGTGGGAGGGCAGGATTGTTCGATGACCAGAATGGGTCAAAGTACCTGGACGAAAATCCATGTCCTGTTGGTACATTGGGAAGCCGGAAATCTTATCACGGATGAGAGAGTTCCTATTCTTGGCAAGAACAGCGTCGTCAAGGCCTTCCTATTGAACTATGTTCGCTATGGTCTTGCCGAGAAAGTCATCCTTGCGACTTCGCCTGTGTCGCTTGACAGAAAGCTGTACATCTCAGACCTTCTCAGTCGTCGTTCGGGTTTACGTATGCATGTTTCGGTTGGGAACATGATGATGCCCCAATTGATAGAATGGTTCCGGCCTCATGTCATTCACCATCTGGGCGGCCCGCATGTCGTTCCGGCCTTGGCCATTGCGAGATGCTACTCAGGTAAGCGGGACGTAACCATTACAAGCTTCCTGCATGCCTTCAGTTATCCCGACCTCATTCACAATCGCTGGTCCTTGCTTCTTGGTGGGTCATTGCCTTCTGACTGCATTATCTGCCCCAGCCATGCGGCGGCGCTCGTGTATGATCACCTTCTGAACATCCACGCCGAGGAGCTCGGGGGGTTGTCCCGAATGTCGTGGATTCTCGTGGCGGAGCCCCGCTCGTTCTTTAGGCTGTTTTGACCTCCCTGGATGCATCTGGGAACGCCTCTTTCTGGAGAGCTTGGATCAGAAGGGGAATATTACGGTAGCCAGCAATGCGGTGGAGCCGGGACTCAGCTTCCAGTAGGCCCGCCGCCGTCCACCGTAGTACCTGCTCGCCGTTCTGCCAACGCTTCACGTTACGGGCCACCGTGCGCACCGCGTCGAAAGCCGACTCAATGGCGTTGGTGGAGCGAGGCTGCGAGCGAGCAAGTCCGGCAGCGCCAACCTGAGCACCGTGAGCGTCTCCTCGAGCCCTTCCCGCAGGCTGGCCGCGGCACCGGGGTATTGCTTCTCGAGGGCCGAGGCAAGCGCCTGGAGGGCGGTCAGCGCGGCCGCATAGTCGGCCTGGTTGTACGCCCGGTCCAGCTTCCGCTTCACCCACGACCGGGCGTCCTCGGGCAGGTGCTCAAGGACATTACGCACCTTGTGGACCTGGCAGCGCTGCACCACCGCACACTTGCCCAGGACGTCCCTCACAGCCGCCGCGAGGGCCTTGGACCCGTCTATCACCACCAGCAAGGGCTGATCCACCCGCAAACCCCTGCCCGCGAGGTCGGAAAGCAGCGACTTGCACACGACCGAGTTCTCCGTCGCCCCTTCCCAGGTCCCCAGAATGTGCTTGTGGCCACCCAGATCCAACCCCATGGCTGCCACCACGGTGCGCCCGGCCACTACGATGCCGTCTATGAATAGGGCCGCCAAGTTCAACCCGTCAAGCGGCCTGGCCATCAGTTCTCCCAGGGCTTTACGGGTCGCCTCCACGAAGCGGCGGCTGATGGTGCTCTTTGAGGTGCCCAAGTGCCCCACGCCTTCCCCCACGGGTTCCAGCCCACGCCTGTATTGCCGGCAGGAAAGCCCGTGCATTATACGCTCCATGGCGGCCTGGGTGAGCAATCTGGCATCGCGGAAGGCCTCATACGTCTCCAGGCGCACTTCCCGGCCATCCCGCGTGCGTACCCGCGGCCGCTCCACGACAGCCTTCCGTCCTCCCAGGACAACCGACCTCTTCTCAGAGCCGTGCCGTACAGCCTCCCGCCCAGGATTGTGCTTGCCCTTAGCACCCACAACCTGGTTGACTTCCTCTTCCATCATCTGGTGCATGACCTGGAGCCCTACCGTCACGGCCATTGCCAGGAGACCTTCTTTGATGCTACCCATCAGTTGCTCGAGGGTTACGCCGACCCGGCTCGCCACTGTTTCGAGCAAGGTGGTTCCCATGGTGCCCTGTTCGTGGTACGATTCCATCGGTGGCGGTTACCTCCCTTCGTTGAAGCACCCCTGTTATATCACGGGGGTTCGAGGGACCGCCACCTTCAAATTCCACGATTTTCGGGACA
>JBFMCJ010000293.1 GCA_040754675.1 Bacillota bacterium | reverse complement strand
CTCCAGCAGGGGTTCGCCCAGGCGAGCCACCACCTCCTCTCGAGAGCTGCCCCACGGGACACCCCGAAAACCCTCCGCCGCCTGAACCGGCGCCGCACTGAGCACCAGGACGGCGGCTACCACCATCCACGCCCAACGACGAGCCAAGGCTGCATCGCCCCTTCCAGCGGGTCGGGCTGCCACCGCAAGGGTCGCGCGCGGCTGTCGTCGGTTCGGCGACAGCAAGGCGGCACGTCCGTCCCGGCCAGACCGAGCACCGCAGCACCGAAGGTGAGCGGTTCAGCGAGCGACGCCGCAAGGGTCCCGCGCCGTCGAGCAGGACATCAAGGGAACGCTGGCGGAGTCGACCGGGTGGTTCGCCCTAGCGATGTGTACAAACGTTGACACTTAAATGTATGTCAGTACGATATAACACATGAGGCGCCTCCATCGCGAAGAAGTGCTGGACCTCGTTCGCAGCCGGGGGTTCCTCACGGCTCGCGAGGCCGGCCGGATGGCCATTCACAGCCAGGTTCTTACGCGCCTCGTGCGGGAAGGCGCCCTGGAGCGCATCGCCCGCGGGCTATACCGTCTGCCCGACCAGCCCATTACCGAGCACCACAGCCTCGTCATTGTGGCGCGGGCGGTGCCGCACGGTGTGGTCTGTCTGCTCTCAGCTCTCAGTTTCCACGGCATCGGCACGCAGATCCCCGCCGAGGTCTGGGTGGCCATCGACCGCCGCGCCCGGTGGCCGAGCCTTCGCCACCCTCCCCTGCGGGTCGTGCGCTTCAGCGGCGAAGCCTTCGCGGCGGGGATTGAGACGCACGCCGTGGACGGACAGACGGTCCGGGTCTACGGCATTGCCAAGACGCTGGCTGACCTCTTCAAATACCGGAACAAGGTCGGTCTCGATGTGGCGCTCGAAGCCCTGCGCGAAGCCTGGCACGAGCGCCGCTTCACCATGGATGAGCTGGACCATTACGCGCGCATCTGCCGCGTCCAGCGGGTCATGACCCCTTACCTGGAGGCGCTGTTGTCATGAGCGCGGCAACCGGCGGCTTGGCCCAGTCTGTCCATACTCGCCTGATCAGGCATGCCCACCCGCTGGGGGTGGACCCGAACCTCATCCTGATCCGCTTTGCCACCGAACGCCTGCTCTACCGGCTGTCCCGATCCCCATACGCCGAGCGCTTCGTGCTGAAGGGAGCGCTCTTGCTCCTCATGTGGTTGGGCGAGACCATCCGCCCGACGCGCGATGCTGACCTCCTCGGCTTCGGCAATCTCTCGGATGAGGCTCTGGCGGCGATATTCGCCGAGATTTGCGCGACGAACGTGGAGCCCGACGGCATGACCTTCGACGCCTCTACGATCCGGGTTGCCGCCATCCGTCCTGAAGACGCCTACGGCGGAAGGCGGGTGACGCTTCTTGCCCGGCTCGGCTCGGCGCGGATTCGTGTGCAGGTGGATGTCGGCATCGGGGACGCCGCGGTACCCGCTCCCGAGTGGTGCGACTACCCGAGCCTCCTCGACCTACCGCGCCCACGCTTACGGGCCTACCGCCCGGAAACAGTCATCGCCGACGCCCCCATCACTCCCCTGCGCAGCGTCTTCGCGAAATCCAGGCATGCCCCCAACGGGTCATCCTCGGGCGGATGCAGGACCGGCGGGCCGGTCGGCCAGAAGGCCGAGCATCCCGTCGCCATGCTGTGCCGGGTGCTGGACGTCTCCACCAGCGGGTATTACGCATGGCGCCGCCGCCCGCCCTCCCGGCGGGCCCAACAAGACCGGGAGCTCATGGATCGCATCCGGGCCATCCGTGCGGCCAGCCGGGGCACGTACGGAGCGCCCCGGGTGTGGGCGGAGCTGCGAATGGCTCACGCCGTCTCCTGCTCTCGCAAGCGGGTGGCCCGGCTGATGCGCCAGATGGGCCTGCAGGGGGCGCATCGACGCACGGGGCGGGGCCTCACCCGCCGGGACCCCCGCCGGCCGGTCTTCCCGGACCGGGTGCCACGCGCCTTCACCGCCGATGCGCCCAACCGCCTCTGGGTGGCGAGCTGACCCAGCACCCCACCGGCGAGGGGTGGCTGTACCTGGCGACCGTCCTCGACGCCTTCTCCCGCCGGGTGGTGGGTTGGGCCATGGGGGAGCGGCCCACGACCGAACTGGTCATCGACGCCCTGAACATGGCCGTCTGGAACCGCCGGCCTGCGGGCGGGCTGGTCCATCACTCCGACCACGGCGCCCAGTACACCTCCCTGGCCTTCAGCCGCCGCCTGGAGGCGGCCGGGATCCTGGGCTCCATGCGCTCGGTGGGCGACGCCCTGGACAACGCGGTGGCGGAGAGCTTCTTTGCCACGCTGCAGACCGAGTTGCTGAATCGCGCGCCCTGGCCGACCCGTCAGGCCCTGAAGACGGCCATCTTCGAGTACATCGAAGTCTTTTACAACCGCCTTCGGCGCGACTCGGCCCTGGGCTACCTGAGTCCGGAGGAGTCCGAAAGGAGGGGGTGTCTCCACCACGAAGTTCCCGTTACGGCTGCTTAGCCACAGGTTGTCCATAGGAGGGGATGAACTCCACCTTCTCCCGCTTGACGGCGTCGAACCAGGCCGCCAGGGTGCGGGCGCGACGCTGGTGCACCATGTGGGCGAACGCCTCGGCCAAGCGCCAGACCCGGGCAAAGTGGGCGTTGGTTTCGGTCAGCGACGTCAGGTAGGCCCGCTCCGACTGGGCACGACGGTGCGGGGCCTGCCAGAACCATCGCCCCAACTGCCGAGGGGTCACGGGGCACATGGTAGATAGTGCCTGATTCGGAGCATCAACCGACCGCCGCGCAACGGTGACGACCTCGGCAACCTGAGAGCGGGCACCCGCATACCCAATGGCCCGCAGTTCCCGATAGAGGGCCCGGGGATTGCGACACCCCTGCTCCCATCGATGGGGGATGCAGCTCCGGGACGGATCGAGCTGGCTCGGGCGCACTTCAGCACCGGCCCCAACACGCGGGCCGGGCGGAAGGTAAGCCCCTGCTGGAGGTACCCAGCCGCGGGGGCCAAGCCCGGGAGTGGACAGGAGGGGGCGGCTGGAGATGGGACCAATGCCGCTGATGCGACGTGGTGGCCATCTCTTGCGCAGGAGCAGGGTGGAGGAAGGTCGAAGGGACACAGTGAGGGGCGACGAGTAAGGTTGGTGCCATTGCTTGCCTGTGCAACCCACGCGGGAGGGATACCGGTACGGTCTACAACTCCCGGTTTGACCGCGACAACGCTGGCGAGATACTGCCGCGGCTCACGAACGAGCGGGTACTGTCTCAGGGCGGGGCCCGTGGTGATGAGGGGGACGTGCCCCTCAAGTTGGAGGCCTTCGTATCGCGTCTGAAAGAGCTGTACAAGTCTCCAGATGACAGGGAACCCGACGAACCTTTTCCGGCTGAAGAGCTTCCGAGACGACGACATCCTGGCGACGCCCTGTCTACCCGAGTACGGCAAAGTGTCGCTACGTATTGTCGACCGGGACTACCCCAGCTCCTATGAATACCGGAAGGGAGGCCGGTACCATCTGAGTCACGTGTTCCGGATCAAGCGATCCTGCGGGCTAGACGGCAGCGTCAGCGAGCGCAACGAACGCCTTGCCACATGGTACGGTACGTTGGGCTGGCTGCGCCTTCCCTTTCTCCCCTTCCCGGACCTTGAGTCCGATTTCCGAGCGCTCATCGAGGAACTCGAGCGCCATCCAGGCAAGTTGCTGGAGCCGTCGCGACCGGACGAGTACATGTGGCGTCTTCGCAGGGATCCGTTGGCCAAGCTGAAAGCCGAGCTATGCGCCATCACCCCCAGCCACGGTGATCTCTCGTTCGAGGCGGTCTGTGAGCGTCTGGTGTCGGTATCCGGCTACCGCGCGGTGGGGCGGCACCAGTACGACACCGCAGGCGGGGATGACGGCATCCGCTTTGTTCGGGAGCGAAGGTCGGCGTTCCCATGTGAATTCGGCGAGACGGTACTGCTCGTTCGATCAAGAAGCACCACGGCATCACGGACAACACGACCGTTCCGTTTGTTTGCAGCCGAGGCTGGGGCAGACACAAGTGCTTGGACGACCGCCCCCCGAGTGTACTGAGTGGGTGGCACGAGCCTGATCCGTCCGTAGTTCGGGAGTTGCGGGACGCGACACCACAGCGGGGAACAGCCGAAGGAGCGCGCGCTCAGCGACCGTACGCGGGTGCATCAGAACAGGCAAAAGGGGCTCGTTGATCAGATTCGGATCCCTTCGTCCGAAGGCCAGAGCACTTTCTGAAGTAGGCGGGGCCGAGTGCATGCTCCAGAGTGCAGGCTCCAGCGGTCGCCGTACCGGCAGACGCGATCGCACTGGGCACCGCGGGTCGGGCGGGTAGTCGATGAGCGGCGGAGCTGCGGTTGTAGAGGTCGAGAACCTCGTCCGGGACTACGTGACGGGCGGGGCGAGGGGGGCCGCCCGGCGGGTGCGCGCCCTGAACGGCGTCTCGCTGGCGGTGCCGCGGGGGACGCTCTTCGGGTTGCTCGGCCCCAACGGGGCGGGCAAGACGACCATGGTGAAGGTGCTGACCACCGTCATCACGCCGACGGCGGGCAGCGCCCGGGTGTTCGGGTTCGACGTCGTCAGGGAGGCCCACCGTATCCGTCCCCGCCTGGGCGTGGCGTACGGCGGGGAACTGGGACTGTACTGGCGCCTGAACGGGCTGGACAACCTCGTCTTCGCCGGCCAGTTGCAGGGCATGGGGCCGAAGGAGGCCAGAGCCCGGGCCTGGGCGCTGCTGGAGCGGTTCGGCCTGGCCGGCGCCGCCAGGCAGCGGGTCGACGGCTACTCCCGGGGCATGCGGCAGCGCCTGCACCTGGCCCGGTGCCTCATGCACGACCCCGAACTCCTCTTCCTCGACGAACCCACCACCGGCCTCGATCCGGCCGCGGCGCGGGACGTGCGCCAGCTCATCCTGGAGCTGAAGGCGGCCGGCAAGACCGTCTTCCTGACCACGCACAACATGGGCGAGGCGGACAGCCTGTGCGACCGGGTGGCCATCCTTGCCCGGGGCGCCCTGGTGACCGTGGGCAGCCCGGCGGAG
>JBFMCJ010000292.1 GCA_040754675.1 Bacillota bacterium | reverse complement strand
GTTCAGCACCTGGCCGGGGCTCGATCTCCACCTCAGCCCCCATCTCGGCCAGGACCTTCAGCACCTCGATACGGGTTGGGTTGAGTCCCACCCCCGGGGTATGCACCATCGAACCCGGGTGCATGGCGGCCGCCACCCAGAAAAAGGCAGCCGAGGAAGGGTCTCCGGGGACATGGACCTGCCGCGCCACCACCTGCTGGGGTCCCTCCACCTCCACCCAACCCGGGCCCCGGCGTATCCTCGCGCCGAAGTACGGCAGCAGCCGCTCCGTGTGATCGCGGCTTCGGGCCGGCTCCTCGAAGCGGGTGAGCCCGGCCGCCTGCAGCCCGGCCAGCAGCACCGCCGACTTGACCTGGGCGCTGGCCACTTCGCTTTTCCATGTGATCCCGGAAAGCCCCCCGCCCCGCACCGCCAGAGGGGCCAGGCCGGGCTCCCGCATCCAGATGCGCGCCCCCATCCGGGTGAGAGGCTCGGCGACACGCCGCATGGGGCGGCGCCGAAGCGAGCCGTCGCCCGTGATGACCCAGAAGACCGGGTGGGCCGCCGCCAGGCCTAGCAGAAGCCGGAGCGTCGTTCCCGAGTTGCGGGCATCCAGCACCTCTTCCGGCTCGGCGAACCCACCGCCCCCGAGTCCATCGAGCGGCCGCCCCTCCACCACGACCCGGCCGTCCGGGTCCGGCCCTTCCACCCGTACCCCGAAGGCGCGAAGGCAATCGAGCGTGGCCAGGGTATCGAGCGAGGCCAGGTAGTTGTCGATCACCGTCCGGCCCGAAGCGATGGCGCCCAGCATCGCCGCCCGGTGCGAGATGGACTTGTCGGGGGGAACTCGCACCGTGCCCCAGATACCCGATGCCGGTGTGATGTGGAGAAGCCCGCCGTCCTCCGAGGGCGCAGGCGCCGCCCGGTGCGTCACCTGACCCATGTCGCAAACCCCCGCCCCCGCAAGACTTCCAGCGCAGCCCTCAGGGTCTGCTCGGAATTGAAGCCCAGGCGCAGCGTCCCCGCCTCGCCTTCCCGCACCCGCAGGATTTCGATGTCCGCGATGTTGATTCCCCGGTCGCCCAGCGCCCCGCTCACCGCGGCGATGGCCCCCGGCCGGTCGGGGAGCCTCACGACGAGATCCCAGGTGGGCGCCCCGTAGCCCTTGGCGGGCAGGCGCAGCGCGGCCCGCGTCCGGCGAGCCTTCACCAACAGTGATTCAAGTTCCAGGCGGTCGCCGCTCACAAGCGCCCGTTCGACCCGGTCGAGCACCCGCCGGAAGGCCGCGATGGCCCGGGAGAGCGCCGGCGCGTTCAGTGCCAGCACGGGAAGCCAGACCTCTTCGTGCCCCAACGCGAGGCGCGTGGCATCCCTGAAGCCTGTCGCCGCGAGTTCGAAGGCGGGGATCCCCTCGTCCTCGGATGCCCCGGCGGCCAGCACCAGGCAACTGGCCACCACGTGCGGCAAGTGGCTTACGACCCCCACCGCCGCGTCGTGCTGCGAGGGGCTCAAATGGACGGGGTGCGCCCCGATCGACGCAACCAGTCGCGTGACCTGGTCCAGGGCCGCCGGGGGCGTGGAGGCCGTGGGGGTCAACACGTACACCGCGTTCTGAAAGAGGTACGGATCCGCGCCGGCAAGCCCCGCCCGCTCCGAACCGGCCATGGGGTGCCCCCCCACGAAGGCCTGGCCCCCCGGCAGGCGCCCGTCGAGCTCCTCGACGATGTGGCCCTTGACCGAGGCCACGTCGGTCAAAACGGCCCCACCAGGTGCGGCCGAAGAGGCGCGCCGTGCCAGCTCCACCACCGCCTCGGCCGGAACGGCCAGCACCACCAGGTCCGCTTTCGCAACGGCCTCTTCCAGGCTCATGGCGGACCGGTCGGCCGCGCCCAGCTCCACGGCCTGGCGGGCCCGCGAAGCGTCGCGGTCGAACGCCACCACCTGATAGCGCCCCGGTCCCCCCAGCGAGCGCAGCGCCAGTCCCAGCGAACCCCCGATGACGCCGCAGCCGACGATGGTGACCCGCTCGGGCATGCCTTCAACCGGCCCTCACAGCCAGCGCCCCACGGCGGCTGCCACAGGGCGCAGCGATTCCATCATCTGCGCGAAGCTCTCGGGGGTCAGCTGCTGCGGCCCGTCGGAGAGCGCGTCTTCGGGCGACGGGTGAACCTCCACCATGATCCCGTCGGCACCTGCCGCCACGCTCGCCCTCGCCATGGGCGGCACGTACGCCGAACGCCCCGTGCCGTGGCTCGGGTCCACCAGCACCGGCAGGTGGCTCAGTTCGTGGACCACGGCCACGGCGCTCAGGTCCAGGGTGTTGCGGGTCAGGTTCTCGAAGGTGCGGATCCCGCGTTCGCACAAAACGACTCTCGGGTTGCCGGAGGCGAGGATGTATTCGGCCGCCATCAACCACTCCTCGATGGTGGCCGCCATGCCTCTCTTGAGAAGCACGGGGCGAGAGCTTCGGCCGACCTCCCGGAGCAGCACGAAGTTCTGCATGTTGCGGGCGCCGATCTGCAGCATGTCGGCGTGCTCGGCCACCAGTTCCACGTCTCTGGGGTTGAGCACTTCGGTCACCACGGGCAGTTGCAGCCGGCGGCGCACCTCGGCCAGCAGGCGCAGTCCTTCGCGCTCCAGCCCCTGGAAGCTGTAAGGCGACGTGCGGGGCTTGTAAGCGCCGGCCCGCAGAATCGTGGCACCGGACTGCTGGACGGCACGCGCCACGCTGTCCAGTTGCTCCTCACTCTCGACGGCGCACGGCCCCGCAATGACCACGACCCGGGGCCCACCGATGACGACCCGGGCGGCCCCGTCGCCGCCCACCTCCACCAGGCTGGGTTCGGGCCGGAACTCCCGGGCTGCCAGCTTGAACGGCCTCAGGATCGGTACGACCCGTTCGACGCCCGGGATCGCTTCGAGCTGCGGGATCAGTTCGGGACGGCGGTCACCGATGGCGCCCACAATGGTGCGCTCGGTTCCGCGGGAAAGGTGTGTCTGGAAGCCGAGGCGGTGGAGGCGGTCCACAATCGCTTCCACCTGCTCGGGCGTGGCATCACGGCGCAGAACGACAACCACGTACTGGTGCCCCTTCCACTCAAGCGTCAGGCGTGCCCGTTGGATGGCGACGCCCAGTCCGGCCGCAGAACCGCGGCTTCACCGAGGTACACGTGGCGGGCCTGCCGGCCCACGGGGAGATAGGCGTGAACCAGGACCCGCACGCACCGCTTCACCGGCGACGGCACCGCCATCTCCTGGGCGCACAGCAGTGCCACCCCGGTCCATCCCGCCTGCCTGGCTCCGACGGCGGGAAACTGAGCGTTCAGGTCCGGGGTGGCCGTGAACACCGCGCTCAGTACATCCTCGGGCCCGATGCCGTTCGCCTCGGAGATGGCCAGGACGAGTTCGCGGCTGGCCCGCTCGATGGCCTGCGCGCTGTTGGCCTCGGCGCAGACCGCGCCCCGGATGGCTCTCAGAACCCGCTGCATCTATGCGGTGGTATCCTCCCTGCTTTCTTTCGATTCCCCCACGGCCCGGTGTCCCAGGCTGACCGCGGCGTCGTCGAGGTGGCCGAGTCCGACCGCGCAGAAAACGGCGACGACGACGTGCTCGCCGCGCCGGGCAAGCCCGATCTTGCCGCCGATGTTGAGCCCGATCGCCTTGACGGCCAGGCCCATGGCCGCCTCATGGGCCGCGCCTGCCACCGCGCCCTCCTCCACGTGAACCGGACGGATCAACCCCTCCCGCTTGGCGGCCACCACGGCCCGCTCCACGATCTGCGGCAGAACCTGAACGAACGGGCCTCCGCAGTCGACGGCGGCCGCGCGTATCCCCAGTCTCAGAAACTGGCCCTTCAAGCGGCTCTCTTCGGCGTGATCACGTGAGATGGCCATGGACAGCGCGGCCTGCGCCACTTCCCGGCTCTCGCTCGACGGGATCGCCCCCCACCCGCACGGCAGCAGGCCCGGAAGAGCACCACCCGGTACACGGGACAAAGGTGCCCGCTGTCAGGTAGCCGGAAGGCATACAGAGAGGAAGATCCTGCCGTCCTGCCTCGAGCCCCGACGGGTAGCGGGGATTCACCCTCTGCCCGGTCCCGAGAGCCCCGCTGCTGGCTATCCTTCCGTCCTGCCGTCCTGCGATTTTCCTACACGCTTATCATGACGAGGGGGTTGCTGTAAAGAGTGAGCTTTCGCCTCGCCTGCCGCGGCGGCCGCCTTGAGCCGGCGCACTTCCTCCGGCGAAAGGTACCGCCACGCGCCCCTCGGAAGCGAACCCAGCGCCAGCGGGCCCAGCCGCACCCGCACCAGGCGCAGCACCTGGTACCCCACCGCTTGACACATGCGGCGAAGTTGCCGCTTGCGGCCTTCGTGCAGCGTCACCTCGAGGTCGCTCGAGCGCTCCGTGCGACGGACGACCCGGACGCGCGCCGGCGCCGTCGGCCCGTCCTCCAGAACCACGCCGCGCCTCAGCGCCTCCGCGGCGTCATCCCCCACGCGCCCCCGCACCCGCACCCGGTACACCTTCGCGACCTCGAAGGACGGGTGCATGAGCGTGTGGGCCAGCGCGCCGTCGTTGGTCAACAGCACAAGCCCTTCGGAGTCGAGGTCGAGGCGCCCCACCGGGAAGAGGCGCACCTGGGGCCCGCCGTGGCGGCGCACCCACTCGGTAACGGTCTCCCGGCCCCTGGCGTCCGCGGCGGCACTCAGCACGCCCGGGGGCTTGTGGAGCATGATGTAGACCGGCGGAGGGCTTTTATCGCCCCTGGTGGTTACGGGCCGGCCATCCACGCACACGCGGTCCCGGGTAGGATCGACCTTCCAGCCCATGGCGGTAACGACCCGCCCGTTGACGGCCACCCTGCCCTCCCGGATCAGCCCTTCGCTGGCCCGTCGGGAGGCAACGCCGGCGTCGGCAAGGAACTTCTGCAACCGCACGAGAGCGGCCATGGGCCCTTCTCTTCTAACCCGAAGTTGCTCAACTTGAAGTCGCCCGATTTGCCGTTATGAAGCCATTTGCTGTCGTTTCAGGGCGAGGCCTTCTGTCTACCCATCGAGACAAGCGAGTGGAGGCCGACCCGGGCGAAGACCTCCC
>JBFMCJ010000291.1 GCA_040754675.1 Bacillota bacterium | reverse complement strand
TTCAGGCCCGGGCGGATGGTGCGCAGCTCCTCGCTCAGGCGCTCTACGAAGGACGAGACGTTGTACTCGCGCCACATGTGCCACTGGACTGCTTCGGAGGTGCCGGGCGTGATCTCGCGGGGGTCGACGCCATAGATGGATTTGAACTCCGCAATGGAAGCCTCCGAGAAGCCGAAGCTTCCGACCTCCTGCTCGCTGTAGCGGATGTAATCCAGGTGGAGCCCATCCACGTCGTACCGCCGGACGATCTCGCTGAACTCATCGGCCAGGTACTGCCGCACTTCGGGCAGGGTCGGGTTGAGCCAGGCGGTGCCGTACTCGAAGTCGGGGAACAGGCTCCCGTCAGCCCGGCGCTCCGCCCATTCGGGATGGGCCTTCAGAACCGGCCCGATGTCGCGCCAGTACCCCACGCAGAACACCCAGACCCAGGGGTGGACCTCCATTCCGCGCTGGTGAGCCTCCTCGACGATGACCTGGAGAGGGTCCTCGGACCAGCTCGCGAAGCGGGGATCCTGCGGACCAACCTCGCTGGGGTAGAGGGTGTACCCCCGGAAGACGGTCTCCGGGTAGATGATGTTGATGTTCATGGCGGATAGTTGATCGAGGAGACGTTGGACGCCCTTCCGCCCGCCGAGCCTGGCCAACTGGCCGTTGTCAACCCAGAAGCCTCTTGCCTCGACCCTGCGGGATTCCACCGAGACCAGCCGGGCCTGCTTGGCGGCCTCGCGGGCTTCCTGGGCCGCCGCCCGGACAGCCTCCCAGTTTTTCGCGTTCCAGGCGACCTCGGCACGATCGGCCGCCTGCGAGGCCGCCGAGACAGCCTGTTCCAGGGCGGAGTAGGGGACGTCGCGCAGTTCGGCCCGTGCCCGGGCCAGGGCCTCGCGGGCTGTCTCTCGTGCCTTTCGAGCGGTGGCCAGCTCCTGGCGCGCCTGCTCCTCGGCGCTGGCTCCTCCGCCCGTCTGTGACAGGAGGTAGCGGACGCTGTTCGCGATGAGCCGCGTGAGGTTTTCGGCGTTTTGCTGGGTGTCGAAGATGTTCTCCGAGAAATAGACGGTTCGTTCGGTGACGATCACCGCGGCATCCTTCGGGGCTGCCTGGGACGCCGACTTTCCGTCGGAGTTCAGCCAGGTGCCGATAACCTGGCCGCCGGCGAGTGGCTCGGCCACAAAGGTCATGTGCCGGGCCATCGGGATCTTCTCGGGTAACCCTGCGAAAACCGGGTGCCCGGGCTGCTTGACCAGGATGTACGAGTACTTGTCGGGCCCGGAGTCCCAGCCGACCAGCTTCACCTTAAGCCGGTCACCGAGCTGCATGGCCGGAAGCATCTTGCCCTGGGTGTTGCGGGCCGACGTCTCGTACGCGGCCAGCACCCCGCCTCCAGCGTCGATGAACTCGTTGATGGCCGCGGCGACTGCGGGGTCCATGGTGGCATTGGACGGGAGGACCGCCACCGCGTATCGCATCAGGGCTCCCGCCGCCACCTCCTCGTCGGTCACGGAGGTGAAGGGGATCTCGGCCTGAGCGAGCGCGCCCTTCGCTGCCCCGGTTAGGACCCGGTACGAGTCAGCGCCGTAGAAGGCAGCGGTGGAGGCGCTCTCGACGACGGCGACTCCGGTACCGATGCGGCGGGTAGCCGCCTTGCCCGATTCCTGCCCGAGCGGGCGCCCGCCCGCAATGGCCGTTACTTCCGCCTGCAACTGCTCGGGCTTGCCGGCCGGGGTGAGTGCGAGCGACGGAGCGTGGTACACCTCGATCTCCCACAGGCTAACGCCCCATTCCGTCATCCGGGTGTCCCCCACGAGGCGCAAGTAACGAGCGGTCACAGGGGCGAACACGGCTCGCTCCACGCCGCCCTTTCCCTCAGCGGTGCTGAAGACGGTCGTCCAACTAGCCCCGTCATCCGACACCCGCAGCGACCATTGCACGGCATAGGCGGCCTCCCATCGGAGGAGCACCGTGTTGAACGTGGTTGTCTGGCCGAGGTCGACCTGGATCCACTCGCCGTCCCGGTAGGCTGAGGACCAGCGGGTTTCGAGGTTGCCGTCGACGGCTGCCTGGGGCCGGTACCGCTCCTCGTCACCGGGGTTGATCTGCTGAACCGATGAAGCGGTGACGCTTCGCCCCAGAGCGAGATTGGCCCCCAGGTCTCCCGGGGCGGTCGTTGCACCTCCGGCAGCTCCCGCCTGTACGCCCTGTGCCCCCACGGCCAGGGCTATCAAGAGGGCTGCACGAGCCACCGTACCAAGGATGGTAGTGAGCGCACTGCCTGTTGGTGACATGGCATCTCCTCCCCCAATCTCACTAAGTCTTCCGCCATTTTTGAACTCGCATCCTTGGTCTTTCGCTCCCCCCTTGACGCGCGTCCGGATCTCATCCCGCGCCCGTTTGCAAATGGCGGGGTTTTCACCCCTTGATGCCCGTGAGCGTGATGCCCTGAATGAAAGTGCGCTGGGTCAGGAAGAAGAGGACGATCATGGGCAGGCTCACCAGGAGGGAGGCCGCCATGAGCATGGCCCACTCGGCCCCATGCTGGGTGAGGAAGTGGCGCAGACCCAGCGCAAGGGTGTACTGGCGTTCGTCCTGGAGGTAAATGAGGGGTCCCAGGAAGTCCCTCCAGGCCCCCATGAAGGCAAACAGCCCTAGCGTGGCCAGAGCCGGCTTCGAGAGCGGGGTGATCACCCGCCAGAAGATCCCCCACTCGGAGCAGCCGTCAATGCGCGCCGCGTCTGAGAGCTCTTGCGGAATGGTCATGAAGAACTGCCGCAGCAGGAAGACGCCGAACGCGCTCCCGAAAAACGGCGGGATCACCAGGGGCTTGAAGGTGCCATACCAGCCGAGCGTCTTGAAGAGGATAAACGTGGGGATGAGCGTGACGGGCCCCGGAATCATCAGCGTCGCCAGCAACACGACGAAGACGACGTCCCGGCCGGGCCATCGGATGCGGGAGAAACCGTAGGCAGCCAGCGAGCACGACAGGAGCGTCCCGGTCACCATCAATAGCACGATGTATAGAGTGTTCTTGAGGTACAGCCAGAAGGGGATGTACGAGATCGCTCGGGGGTAATTGGCCCACACCACAGGACTGGGGATCCAAACGGGAGGCCAGGTGAAAATCTGCTGGTCGGACTTGAGAGACGTACCGATCATCCAGGCGAGGGGTATGGCGAAAAGGGTGCCAAGGACGATCAGCGTAACGTGTCCCAGGCCGCGGGCGAGGAGCGCTTGGCGATCACGGCTGCGCCACCTTCCGACCACCAGGCCCGGCACGCCCCACGATTGCAGCTTGCCCCGCTCCACGCGTTCCGGTGACAGGTGCATGACTCGTCCTTCCCGCGGATACTCAGGCCAGCTTTCGCAATCTTACGCTACTTCAGCTCGCCATGATAGTAGACCCAGCGTGCGGAACTCTTGAATACCACCAGCGTCGCAAGCAGCGTGACGATGAAGAGGATCCATGCCATCGCAGAAGCATAGCCCATCTTGAGGTAGCGGAAAGCATTGCGGTACAGGTACAACCCGTAGAATTCGGTGGACCACTCCGGGCCACCGTCTGTCATGATAAAGGCCGGGGTGAAGTACTGAAACATCCCGATTATACCCAGCGTCAGGTTGAAGAAGATCACCGGGCTGATCATGGGCAGGGTCACGTACCACGTCTTCTGCAGAGGCGAGGCCCCATCCAGTTCGGCAGCTTCGTATAACTGGATGGGCACGTCCTTCAGGGCCGCCAGGTAGATGATCATGCTGGCCCCCGATCCTCCCCAGACGCTCAGCAAGATGAACGCGGGCTTGGCCCACGCCGGATCGACCAGCCACCCCGGCCCCTGTATTCCGATCAGGGCCAGCAGGGCGTTAACGAGACCGTACTGGCTGTTCAACAGCCACAGCCACAGGATGGCAACTGAAACCTCGGGGAGGATGCTGGGAAGGTAGAAGAGCGTCCGGTAGAGGCTGATGCCCCGGATGGGAAGGTTCAGCAGGAACGCAAGGCCGAGACCTGCCAGCAACGTAGCCGGGACGCCAAGAAGGATCATGTACAGGGTATTTCCCAGCGAGATCCAGAAAACCTTGTCCGAGGCCAGGTCCCGGTAGTTTTGCGATCCCACCCAGTAGGGGGCCTCGAAGATGTTGTAGTCGGTGAGGCTGTAGTAGAGGGAAGCGGCAATGGGGTAGGCGGTGAACGCCGCGAACCCGATCGCCCACGGGGAGATGAAAAGTAGCCCTTTGACGAGGTTTGCGCGCTGCTGCCGGGTCACGGGATCGTTACCCCCTTGCCGCTACCCCTTCGATCATGCCGCCCTGCCTGCGAATTCGCCGTTTGACCTACCGGCGCCGCATGAAGCGATCGAGCTCCTGCTGGACCCGGGCCGAGACTTCCTCAAGCGCCTGTCTTGCGCCCATCCTGCCATTGCGGACCAATTGCTCGGCCTTGGCTAGCTCCTGCATGTACTGCTCGAATACCGGCATCGACAGGGCGGTGATGGCGTTGGGGCCCTCCATCAGGGGGATGGTCACGTTGAGGACGTGGATACGCTTCAACACCTCGGGGTCCTTGGCCACGGACATGCGGGGGGGCATATTGGTAAAGGCCATGGTAACCTGTTTCATCACTTCGGGACGGCTCAGCCACTCGAGAAAGGTCCACGCCTCTTTGGGGTGCTTGGCATTTCTCGGGATGGCGAACATGCTGCCTCCGAAGACGGTGTAGACCTGACCCTCGGGGGAGGGGAAGCCAAACAAGCTGTAACGAAGGTCGGGGTTGTACTTCTCACCGAACCAGACGATCCACTCGCCGTACACGTCGATGGCCTTCTTGCCCGCGAAGAACGGGTTGTTGGGGCTCCAGTAGTTGCCGAGCCCGGAGTTGAACGTGTCTACCTTCAGGGGATCGAGAAACTCGTTGTAGCTTGCCATCCATTCCAGCGCCCGGACGATGGCGGGATCGGCCGCCGTCACTCGCTGGTTGGCCTCATCGTAGAGGCTGCCGCCAAAGACACGGCCCCACAGCGTCAGGTCTTCCGGACGGAACCCGAGGACCTCGATGTTGCCCTGGGAATCCATCCGGGTCAGCTTCCTGG
>JBFMCJ010000290.1 GCA_040754675.1 Bacillota bacterium | reverse complement strand
CGCCTCGCATCCCTTACCCCAACCCGTTCCTGCGTGGAAGCTGCGGACTTTCCGCCAGCAAGTTCGCGCCCCATCATGCCCGCCTCCTTCACAGCAAGTTTTGGCAGGAGTCGTGCGGCGGACTCTCATAGCCGGGAAGGCTGTGCACCACGTACAGGCATCGTCCACCCGCGCCAGATGCTCCTTCGACGTTTACCAGTCCCGTGCGCCGGAGAACTTCGATCAAGCGGTGGAACTCGGCTTTGCCTACCCCCAATTTGCGCTGCAAGGCCCTTTCGCTCAGTGTCTCCGCCGGAGCCGCTCCCTGCGACTTGTCGGCCAGCCGGCACAGCCCCACGTAGAACCCTACCAGGCGCAAACCGCCTTGCTCGATCAAGACAGTCCAGCACGTCCGTGTCAAGAAGGAGGACCGGCCTCCGCCGTCCCCTGGCCAGCGCTTCCCGTTCTTCGTCCACACAGACTCCCTTCCTTCCGCCACCTGTTTCCGCCTTTCCCGAAACCAGCCGTCTTGCCAGCGCATCCCACCAACCGGGAAGCTCCACACCTCCCTCCCCGCCCGGGCACCGGCAGTCCGGCACTCCCTGCAAGCAGACCAACGCACCGGGATAGCCAAACGTAACCCCCGGGCGAAGTTGACTCTGGGACTCGCTCTTTGGATTCGGCCTCAAGTGACGGGCAAAACGGAGCCTACCTGTGCCGCGTTAACTTTTTCAACCCGGCCGCGTTCTGCTCGGCTATGTACTTATCAGACCCGCGAGATCCCACCCCGTTCCGGAAATCCAGCCGGTTGACGTCAGGCCGCCTTTTTCCTTCTGACTGCCGAAAGGCTCTTCAAGATGACCAGCCGCGGGGCGCCGCACGGGCCCCAGGTTTGAACGAGCACCGTCGGGCCGCGGCACCGCACGCGGTCACCCGGTTTGAGCAGGCTGGGATCCCGGCAGACCCAAGTGCGCAGTCTGACCTCGGTCCTTCGGTCGACGCCGGTCCCGGTTTCGATTGTCTCCGCGGTCCTGAAGATGACCCGGGTCGGCCTCACGACTACCCACCTCGGGTCTTCGTCCCCGCCAACCTTTATGACCACTGCGTCGCGGGCTACCCTGCTCACCCTGCCCTCCAGGAGCCGGAGGGCCTCTTCCACGAGCTCCTCGTCCACCACGGCCACCGGTTCGGGCCGGGAGGCCTCCCCGCCCGCCGGCGCCGCCAGGGCGTCCCCAGTGTCTTCCCCGGGCGGCAGCTCCGCCACCGGCCCCGAGACGTCCAGCCGGCCGTTGGCCGCCGCGCCCGCGACGACCGCTTCGATGACAGCTTTTTGGTACTCGCGCTCAACCTGGTAGCTGCCGGCGCCCGCTGGCTTCACCGCTGCGCACACGTCCGCCGGGGCGCCCACCAGCCCCGCCGCCAGGTCCTCCGGCCTCGCCCGGAACACGGTGCGCCGGGAGCCCATCGCAAGCCGCTGAATCACGCCGGCCCGCTCCCGCCGCAGGACCGGCTGGGCGACCGCCACACCCGCACAGGCTGCCGCGAGCAGGCACTCCTTCCTGGTCGTCCCGGGCGGAGGCGCATCCCCACGCGCCACGCGCACCGCCAGGGCCTGCATCGACGCCTCCCAGCGGAACTCATCGCGATCCCCGCTTTTGGTTGTCCTGGCATCCAGCTCTGCCCGCTCTCGTTCCGTCATCTGCCGGATCACAACCCGGCCCGACCTCGCCCCCCGGGGCCGGGGCCCGCCCGACCCCACCACCCGCACGCCCGCCGCAGTCCCCAGCAGCACCTCCGCTCGGATTTCACGCCCGTAGGCATCCGTAAGCGAACAGACATTTTCTTGTTCTCCCCAGCATTCCGTGCTAAAATCCCGATAGCCAGGCGCGCTGGCTCGCAGTTGGAGCTGTTGCCGTGTTTTAGCGAGCTGGCAGCGCGGGAGGGAGGGACTGCGGGTGAGGGGTTCGGCGATCTCGGTTGTCTCTTCGCGGGCCCGCGAAAGCGGGTCAGGGCCGGGGGGCTCCGCCGCGGTGACGGCCGCGGGCTTCGCCGCCCTTGTCATCGGCACGCCCTCCTTTACTGACGGCGTGCCCGGCCTGGTAGCTCCGCCAAGAGATCTCAGGTCGGGCACGCGCTAAAATTTGATACCTGAAAAGCCCACCTCCTTTGGACGCTGTTGCCAACGGCTAGTCCAAGTATAGCAGGGGGAGGGCCTGGGTGTCAATTCTCTTCTTTTTTCGACTAAAAACCGCTGGCTGCCTGCGTGCTCCCCGTAGCTCGCCCGGGCTCCTCCGGGCTCAACCGCTCGCGGGCGGACGCGGCGGACCCGCAGCGCCTCAAAAAAGCGTAGCAGGACTTCCGGCAGTTCCAGTCCGGCAGCGGAGGCCTGGGTGGGGCTCGGCTTTTTGTCCGATTTGTCCGACCCCGCCAGGCCCCAGCCGCGCTCGGAGGAGGGGCCGGCGGTGCGCCTGACGTTCCTCGGCGGGGCTTCGGAAATAGGCGCCAGCTGCACCCTGGTCCGCATCGACGGCATCCGCGTACTGGTGGACGCCGGCATCAGGATCGGCGGCCGCGACCCCCTGCCCGACCTGGACGGGCTGCGGGAAGCCGGCGGCCCTGACGCCATCGTCGTCACCCACGCCCACACGGACCACTCGGGGGCGCTGCCCCTCGTGCACCAGGCTTTCCCGAAGGTGCCCATCTACGCTACCGAGCCCACCGCGCAGCTCATGCACGTCCTGCTCCTGGACAGCGCGCGGCTCATGACCCGGACCGCCGACCGGGAACTGGAGTGCCCCCTCTACGACGTCGACCTCGTCTCCCGCACCCTCGCCAGGGTCGTCCCCGTGCCCTTCGGGACGGCCGTCGACCTCGGCGGCGGCGTCACCGCCCGGTTCTTCCCCGCCGGGCACATCCTGGGCGCCGCCATGGTGGCGCTCGAGGGCTCCGAAAGCGCGCTCTTTTCCGGCGACGTGTCCGGCAGCTCCCAGCGCACCGTGCCCGGCATGCTGCTTCCGCCTGTGCGGCCGGACGCCCTCGTGCTGGAGTCCACGTACGGCGGCCGGCTGCACCCCTCCCGCCAGCGGGAGGAAGAAGCCCTCGCCCGCGCGGTGGCCGAGGTGATCGAAGGAGGCGGGCACGCCCTCATCCCCGCCTTCGCCGTCGGCAGGGCGCAGGAGGTGGCCCTCATCCTGCGGGCCGCCCAGGAAAAGGGCGTGATCCCCCGCTTCCCCGTGTGGCTCGACGGGATGGTGCGGGCCGTGTGCGAGGTCTACGCCAGCTTCCCCCGGTACCTCCGGCCGCCGCTTGACCGCATCTCGGAAAGCGGCCAGAACCCGTTCTTCACCAGGAAGGGCGCGGTCCAGCGGGTGACCGTGCCCGCCCAGCGCGACCGGGTGCTGGCGGGGCCGCCGGCCTGCATCGTGTCAAGCTCGGGGATGCTGTCAGGCGGCCCCTCGGCGTACTACGCAGCGCGACTCGCCAGCGGAGAGCGCAACGCCATCCTCCTCTGCGGCTACCAGGACGAGGAAAGCCCCGGCCACAGGCTGCTCGACCTGGCGGACGCGGGGGGCGGAATCCTCGACCTGCCGGAAGGCCCCGTCGAGCTACGGTGCCGGGTCGGAAAGTACAGCCTCTCGGCCCACGCCGACTCGGGCGAGCTTGCCGCCCTCGCGCGGCACCTTGACCCCGCCCACGTGGTCCTCGTCCACGGCGACCGCGAGTCCAGGCTGGCCCTGGCCAGGGCCCTGGAATTCCGCGGGACTTACCTTCCCGAAAACGGCTCTGAGCTGGACCTGCCCCCGTTCAGGCGCCGCACCCGCGTCCCGGCTGCCCCCGAGGACAGAGACAGCCAGCGCTCGTCTCCTGCCGGACCCCTGGACCTAGCGGCCGCGTGGGAAAAGCTGATCTCCCGCGGGGCGCAGACCGTGACGCCCCACGACGTCGCGGCGGCGTGGTACGGCCCCCTTCCCTCCCCCGCCCAGGTGCAGGAGGCCCAAAGGCTGCTCGCCGACGACAGGCTCTACTTCGCGTCCGACCCCAGGTACCCCGGGCTCTACCGGCCGCGGCCCCGCCCCCAGGTCGACATGAACAGGTGGAGGCAGGAGGCCATGGAGCACCTCCGGGGCCTCCCCGGGCACCTGTGCATCGTCAGGAACGCGCACGGGTCCGCCCAGCCGGCGGTCGCGTTCGCCCTCGAGCAGCTCGGGTTCCACGCCTGGATGGTCGGCGTAAACGGCACCTACCACTACGCGGAAGACCTGCTCGAAATCGCCGCGCCCTGGGAGTTCGCCCAGGATCCGCCGGACGCGGGCGCGGAGAAGGTGCGGCTCTACCGGCTCACCCGGGAGGCCAAGCCGCTGTTCCGGTCCCTGGCGCCTCGCGACCTGCGGGAGAAGATGGCCGGCCTGCCCGCGCCGCTTTCTCTGGACGACCTGGCGCGGGCACTGGTTTCCCACCTGCCCGGCGGGCCCGATTCCCCCGCCGCGCGGCTCGCCCTGGCCTGGCGCCTGAACACCAGCCCGGAGTGCTTCGAGCGCGTGGAACTCGAGCCTGGGCGGGCCGCCTACCGCGCCCGGGAGCAGGCGCCGGACGGACCGGCGGCCGAAGAGGCGGCGGACAGCCGGGTCGAGCAGAACGCTGCCCTGGCCGAGGCCGAGCAACTCTTTCCGCCCGATACCGGGCTCTACCGCAAGGGGGCCGACCCGCAGTCCGGCACCATCACCCTCTACTTCCACTTCCCCCAGGTCGCCGAGAAGAAGTGGCAGGACAGGATCGCACAGCTTGAAGCGGTTACCGGGTGGAACGTGCGCGTGCACCCGGAGGCCCACATGGGCGTGCTGGCAGAAGCCGCCCGCCGGGCGCTGCCCGGGGGTTGGGTGCTCCTCCGCAACCCTTCCGTGGACCGCGACCGTAGGGTGGTCACCGTCCGCTGCCAGGTCCCGGATGGCGCCACAGAGGAAGACTTTGCCACCGCCCGCAGCCACTTCCGCGAGGAAACCGGGTTTGACCTGGAGCTCGACGGCCGCGGGGTGCCCTGGCTCCAGGCCGCGGCAGCAGCAGACCCGCACTCCGGCCCGGCGGCAGCTTCGAGAATGGAAATCAACCA
>JBFMCJ010000289.1 GCA_040754675.1 Bacillota bacterium | reverse complement strand
GCGCTCAGCGTACCAATGCCGACGCTCGGGCGCAATGCCCTGGGCGTCGAGGGGGTGGAGCAAAGCCCGGCGCGACGCCCCGTGGCTGGCAACCTAACCCCTTGACAGAGGCCTTAGAACACTGGGACGACCCCGAGGCCCGCCGACAGCTTCTCCAGGAGCTGGTCGACGACGCGTTGACCCTGGTGGCGGCCGCGCGGGCCCTTCCGAAGCTGCCCGAGGACTTGAAGGCCATGGTGGACCTGCTGGAGCGGGTGGCCACCCAGGACGTCGAGCGCGATCCCGACGGAACGGTGCGCCTCAAGCGGGGGGTGGCCAAAGACCGGGTCATCTCGGTGGTTGACCCCGAGATGCGCCACGGCCACAAGACGGCCTCGACCCGGGCGGACGGCCACAAGGCCCATCTGATGACGGGCGGCGAGGGCCACCGACTGGTCACCGCCGTCGAGGTGACGCCGGCCAATGCACCGGACGACGCAGTGCTGGAAGCGATGCTGGACGACCAGGAGCGGCGCGGCCACCGCCCCGCGGAGGTGCTGGGCAATCAGGCGTACTTCGACGTCGAGCGCGCCCGGCGCCAGGCCGAGAAGGGGACCCTCATCGTGGCCAAGGCGCCCCCGGCGACCAACCGGGAGGGGTACTTCTGGAAGGAGGCGTTTGCCCTCGACGCCGACGCCGGCACCCTCACCTGCCCTGCAGGGCAGACGGTCCGCTTCGACCCGGGCCGGCTGGCGGCCCACCGGGCGTTTGGGGTGAGCTTTGCGGCCGAGGCCTGCGGGCCCTGTGCGCTGAAGGCGCGCTGCACGCCGGCGGCGGCGCGTCAGGTCACGATCCGCCCCTACGAGGTGGAGCTGCGGCAGGCTCGGGCGTACCAGCGCACCCCGAACTTCCGGGCTCTCTATCGGCTGCGGCCTCGCATCGAGCCGGGGGATCTGGCTGCAGGCCCTGCTGGCCTTTTTCTCCACCCTGGTGGCGCTCGTGTACTCGCGTCGGCTCATCCGGGCCGGCAAGGTGGCGCCGGGCATCGGCGCCTTCAACCTGGTGCGCCGGGAGGTCTACCGCAAGGCGGGCGGGCATGCGGCGATTCGTCTGTGCATGGATGATGACGTCAAGCTCGGTGCGCCCCTCCGCGCCGCGGGAGCCCGGCAGGACCTGCTGGCGTCTGGGGGCTGCTGCGGCTGCGGTGGTCCGGCTCCCTGGGCGAGGCCATCCGCGGCTTCCAGAAGAACGTGTACGCCGGCAGCCAGTACCGGCCCGGCGTCGCCTTGCTACAGGTTGGGGGGCTGGTCGTCCTTTTCGTCGTGCCGGCGGTGTGGGCGTTGGCCGGAGGCGTGGGGGCCCTGGCGGGGGTGGCGGTGGCCGGATGGGGCCAGGCGCTGGCCGCGACGCTCATTTCCCTGGCCCTGGGCGTATCGGTAGCGAAGGGTGGCGCCGGCCTGCCGGGTGCCAGCGGCCTCCTGGCCCCGGTAGGAGCGGCGCTCTACGCCTTCGCGATGGTGCGGGCGGTGTGGCGGGCCGAGCGCCAGGGCGGCGTCTGGTGGCGGGAGACGTTTTACCCGCTGGCGCTGCTGCGTCAGCAGGCGAGGCGGTAAGAACGCGGCGCATCATGGGGTCGGGTTCCTGAGGGAGGGGCCGTGGGATGGCCGGGGCGTTCGCCGGGTGGCCGCCGGGGGTGCAGGCGGCCGTGTCGCTCACCTTCGACGATGCGCTGGACTCCCAGCTGGAGGTGGCGGTGCCGCTGCTGGAAGCGTACGGCGTGAGGGGCACCTTCTACGTCAACCCCGGGCCCGGCAGCCGGTTCGAGCGCGACCTCGCGCGGTGGCGGGCCGTGCACCAGCAGGGCCACGAACTGGCCAACCATACCCTGCGCCACCCCTGCAGCGGGGAACACCCGTTCATCGACCCGGCGCAGGCCCTGGAGCGGTGGAGTCTGGCCGAGATCGAGGCAGACGTGGTGGCGGCCTCGGCGCGGCTGCGGGAGCTGGTGCCGGGCATCGGGCGCTTCAGCTTCGCCTACCCGTGCGGGGAGAGCTTCGTGGGCGAGGGGCCCCGGCGGCAGTCGTACGAACCGGTCATCGCCCGCCACTTCACCGTGGCCCGGGGGGTGGGCGGGCTGGCCAACGACCCGGCCACCTGCCGGCTGCACCGGCTGGAGGCCTGGGTGGTGAGCGGGGTCGGCGCAGCCGAGGTCGTGGCGCCGGTCGAGCGGGCGCTCGCGGCCGGGCGGTGGGTGACCCTCTGCTTCCACGGGGTCGGGGGCGACTACCTGGCGGTGGAGCCAGGCGTGCTTCGGGAGCTGCTGCGCTGGCTGGCGGGGCTGCGGCCCCGGGTCTGGGTCGACACAGTGCAGGCCGTGGGCGAGTACGTGGCGGCGGGGCGGGGTGAGGGTAAGCGCGGCATGCCGACGCCGCCCGGCGTGCCGTCACCTTGACCCCGTGTCAACCCACGAAAAAATGTTACCGAACGGGGGATAGCTCACCCACGAGAGAATGCAACCCAACCGGTTGAGGAGCAGCAGGGGCCGTGGCCCCTGCTGCCGGCGGTCCCTGGGCGATCAGCTGTTCGAGCTGGTGATGCCAGCTCAGGGGGTTGATGGCCCGTCGTTGCTGATCCAGCGCGGCCTGGCGCTCCGGCTTCAACACCCCTGACTCGAAGACGCGGTCCACCGGAGGGCGGGCCCGGTCGTAGCGCTTGCGCACCTTGCCTCCTTCCCGAGGCTTGGCGACCACCTTCCGCACCGGCACGAACCCATTGACGTAAGGGGTCCAGCACCGCATAGACGGCGTTGAGCCAGGCGACCGCTTCGGGGGTGTCATAACGGGCATAACCCACCACCTCCCGCACCAGTTGGCGGTTTTTCTGCTCGACGTAGGGCTGGTCGTTCTTGTGGTAAGGGCGGCCCCGTTCAAACCGAAGGCTGCGCTCGCGGGTAAAGCGTACCAGGTGATGGCTGAGGAACTCGGAACCGTTGTCCGTGTGGAGGGCCCAGACCGCATAGCGCCACTCGCCCAGAAGGGTGCTGAGGGCGTCGAAGACGACGCGCTGGCTGCGGCCCAGCACCGCCCGGCGCCGACTAAACCCGGTGACGACATCGACCATGTGCAGCGTATAGGCAAACTGACCCAGAGAGCTTCCCCCGTTGTGCTCCACCAGGTCGATCTCCAGGGCCCCGGGACGCTGTTCGGTGGAGTCGAAGCGCCCAACGGGCACTTCGGCCCGCAGCAGGCCCTGGGCCTTGGTGGGGGAGCCGATGCGGCGGGGCTTGTCCGTCACCATCCGGGCCAACCGACGGGCCAGGGTGGTGCGGCTGATGTGGGCGAGCTGCTCGCGAAGGCGGTCGTCGAGGTACAGCCCCCATGCGCCGCCAGCTGCTCGGCCATCGAAAGCAACACGGGATGCAGGCGCTCGGCGCACGGGTAGTCGAGCGCCTCCCAGACGAGCCGAATGGCCGAGAGGGCCTCCGTGTACTGCAACGGTCGGCGACGGCGGATAGGGGGTCGATCCGTCGCCAGGGACGCATGCAGGCAACGGATGGCGTGCTTGCGGTGATACCCCAGGGTTTGGACGATCTCGTCGATGATCCGGCCCTTCTCCTGACGGCTATGGCTGGTGGCGTAACGTCGCTGCATCTCGATCAGGTACTCGCGTCGACTGCGAAGGGACATGGGCACCCCATCCACCCTTCAGTAACATTCTTGGATGGGTGAGCCAGTGCCCTTTCGGTAGCATCTTACGTGGGTGATCGCGCGCTGCTCCCACAGGAGCGCTGCGGTGGTAAAATCGGCCCGGAGCCCTTGTCGGCGTCCGACGAAGTTGCACCCTCCGGGCCAAGAGGTGGGAACGCCGTGAGTCTGCCTCTGGAAACGCTGGTTGCCCAGATTGCACAGGAGCTCAGCTTGCCGCCTGAGCGTCTCGTACGAGAGGGTATCGTCACTTACCTGCAGCAGGCTCTTCGCGAGGTCAACGCAGAGATCCTGGCGATCGGCGGCAAGTACGGCGTCAAGAGCGTCGAGGAAATGGATGCCCTCTACCGCCAGGGACTCGTCGAGGAGTCCACAAGCTGGGAGGATTTCCAGAAGCTGGACCACCTCACGGCTCGGCGGGAACAGCTTCGGCGCCTTCTTGAGGCTCTCGCATGAGGGTGGTCGATACACGTCGGTTGCGCGACGTGTTGGTTGATCGGTTCCCTGACCTCGTCGCAGGAGTATCGCTCCCCGGGACCAACCGGCTGCGGGTGCTCGTCAGGGATGGCAGTATCGTGGACGTCTGGTTCTCCTTGTGGTTCGAAGACCGCTACAGCTACCACTGGGAACGACGCGCTATCGACGGCACACTCTACCGGTGCGATAACGCGCCCCACGAGCGCTGGGCGTCCGTGAAGACTTTTCCCCATCATTTCCACGACGGCTCCGAGGAAGGGGTGGTCGAGAGCTTTGTTCCTGCTGAGCCGGAAGCTGGCCTTGTCCGCTTCATGGAGTTCGTCCAGGAACGCTTGAAAGCCAAAGACCCTCACCCCTGAGAAGCGCTTCGGCAAGCCCTGTGTCCGGGGCCTTCGCATGCCCGTGTCGTCGATCCTGTCTGCCCTGAGCGTGGACGAGCCCCAGCTCGAACGAGAAGATGTCTACGAAGCCTTAAGCGCTCGTCGTCCAACATCCGGTCGATAATGGCCAGCTCCTTGGGCAGCTCGAAAGGTCGTGGGTCGATCTGGACAGAATCGGGCGGGAACGGGGCTGGCCGCCGTCGACCCGGGACCAGGGCCAGTCTGGGAGACGTCGTATAGAGCCCGCCCGGCCCAGTCGACCAGGTCCTTGAGAGTTACCCGCTGCTGCAAGTATGCGGTCAGTTTCTGAGCTACAGTCTCTCGGGTCACAACCATTACGACACCGCTCCGTTCCCCAACCCGCATGTGTCCGGTATCTACCGGGTGTTCCTGGTGCACCTCACGAAGCCGCCCCTCGGCATCGTAGAACTCCTGGCGAAAGGATGTCGTTCGCTCAAGAGCGTCCACTTCCTTGACGTACCGGGCTCGCCAGCCCGCACGCCCGGAAACGTCATACCAGTACCTTCTTCCTCCGCCCTCGGTCTGTTCCCACGCT
>JBFMCJ010000288.1 GCA_040754675.1 Bacillota bacterium | reverse complement strand
TGTAGAAGTTGGTGAAACTGGTCGGCGTGATTTGGGCACGGGTGGAGAGCGCACGCAGCTCCGCCATCTCCTCCTGGCTCAGTCTCCGATCGAGGGCGTGAAACTCGTAGTACTGGTACTCGCTCATCGGACAGGACACCTCCGCTATGCGCCTGGTCGGTGCCCCTTACTTCGTGATGAGGTCCTGCCACTCCGGCAGGTGCTCGCTCACGAAGTCCCGAGGCAGGGTGGGGTGCCGGTGCGAGGCTCCTTCTGCGGAGTCCTTCGGGCGCTTGGCTTCGGACCACGTCTTGACGACCCTGCTCGCCACCTCGAACGGGAAGTCGGCAGCCCACTGGAGCACCTCGTGGTCCTCGGCATCCCGAAGGCGGTAAAGGCCCAACAGGATCCCCTGGCAGATCTCGAGTGCTTGTTTTTCCATGGCCAGCTCAACGTAGCGCGTCATCTCGTCGATGAAGGGCTGAAGCGCCTCCTCGAGCAGCTCCCAGGCCGCCTCGTCCGGGGGCGTGTAGCCCCACCGGCTGGGTCCGGCACGGGCATTGAGGTCGTCGAGGTCTGGAAAGCGCAGGGCGGATTCGACCTCGTCGGCGACCGCCTCGAAGCTGACGTCAGATAGAAGCACCTGTGCGATCTCTTCAGCTTCGCCGGCAAGCTCCGGGTGAAGCGCGAGAAGCTGGTTCAGGACAGCCTGCGCTTCGTCGGGTTTCAAGCGGCTCAGAACCGCTCGCTTTGCCTTTCTGCCTTTTCCCGTCCTCCGGGCCAAATCGACCGCCTCCTTTACGGCATGGACGGCGCTCCCCGACACGGAGCGCGAGCGGCAATAAGGCGTCCCATGGGCCGCCATCGTCCCGCTCTTTCGGGCTCGGGAGGGGTGTTCGGAGGGCCGAGGTCTCTTCCTGGCTGAAGCGAAAGCGTGTCCGCGGCGCGCGGTCAGGTTGTCAGATACGAGCGACACCGCGGTGGCGCCGCAACACGTTCGAGCGTATCGTGGGGGCTTGTATGCGGGGCCACCGGGCGCTGCGCCCGGGTGACAGCGTCCGGCATGCCAGGTACACTATCGCCGTGAGCGGAGGTGGCCACGAGTGCGCAGCATACCCGACCTTCACCTCGCTCAGTGCCGTCGTGGTGGAGCGTCGATCCTGGCTTTCTGGCCCTCATTCGTTGCTACCACTCCACAAGGAGGTCGAACGCGATGGGGTGCGCTTGTAACCTAAGGCCATAACGTGCGTGCAGGCCTTTTAAGCCTATCTTGTCTCGAAGAAGGGTGGCATCTCTCGTGGCGGATCCGCGGGTCTCCAAAGTGGCGCAGGTGCTGGTGCGCTACAGCGTCTCGGTGAAGCCCGGCGAGCCGGTGCTCATCCAGAGTTCGGAGCTGGCCGCCCCGCTCGTGCGCGAGGTCTATCGCGAGGTGCTGAGGGCAGGCGGGCACCCTGAGGTGTTCGCCGGGCTGCCGGGGCTTGCCGAGGTGTTCTTGAAGGAGGCCTCGGACGAGCAGCTCGCTTACGTCTCCCCCGTGCGGGAACTCACGGTCGACCGGTACCCCGTGCACGTGCACATTGGGGCGCCCCACAACGTCAAGGAACTGTCCGGGGTGGACTCGAAAAAGCAGGCCGCCCGCAGCCGGGCGCTGGCGCCGCTCAACAACCGCTTCATGGAGCGCTCGGCCCGGGGCGAACTGCGCTGGGTGTACGCCGAGTACCCCACCCAGGCACTGGCCCAGGAGGCCGGCATGTCGCTTGCCGACTACGAAGAGTTCGTCTTTGCGGCGTGCCACGTCAACGACCCTGACCCGGTGGCCGCCTGGCGGAGGTTCCACGACGAGCAGGAGCGCATCTGCCAGGCGCTCGGCAAGGCGGACGTGCTGCGAATCGTGGCACCGGACACCGACCTCACGCTGCGGGTCGGCGGGCGCAGGTGGGAAAACGCCGACGGCCGCTACAACTTCCCCGACGGCGAGGTGTTCACGGGGCCGGTCGAGGACTCGGCCACCGGATACATCCGCTTCAGCTTTCCGGGCATCTACGCCGGCAAGGAGATCGAGGACATCCGGCTGGAGTTCGACAATGGCAAAGTCGTGAAGGCCACGGCCCGGCGGGGCGAGGACCTGCTGCACGCTTTGCTTGATTCCGACGAGGGGGCCCGCTACCTCGGAGAACTCGGTATCGGCACGAACTTCGAGATCCAGCGCTTCACCCGCAACATGCTCTTCGACGAGAAGATCGGCGGCACCATCCACCTGGCGGTGGGGGCCGGCTACCCCGAGACCGGCAGCCGCAACAAGTCGGGCGTCCACTGGGACATGCTGTGCGACATGCGGGACGGTGGAGAGATCTGGGCGGACGGGCGGCTCATCTACCGGGCGGGGAAGTTCCTCGTGGACTGAGTGGCTCGGAGATGTATAACGGGGTCGGGAACGGGCACTGTTACCTGCGCCGCCGGGAATGACGCCCCGCGACGGAGTTCATTCACCCGCCACGTTCGGCTGCACTACGCAGCCGGTAAAGCCGAACCCGCTCCTGGATGCCCGGCAGGTGCATCCGGTCGTGGCGGGCGCGCCGGGCGTTCCATTCCTGAACCCGGGTGTCCCGGAAGAGTTCGTCGGGAAGGGCGAGCAGGAGCCCGTACCAGGCGCCCCGCGCCTCCCCCAGTTCGTGCAGCACCCGGCGGACGGGCCAGCCGGCCCGGAAGGCGACCTGTTCGCTGTTCCACCGGTCGAGGTCAGCCTGTGTGGGGTGCCAGCCCGGGTGGGGCCACGGAAGCGGAGCGCCGGTGAGGATGAGTCTCAGCCCCCGCACAAACAGCCAGTCGCGGGATGCGAGGTGCGCCACGATCTCTTTAATGGACCACTTGCCCGGGAGGCGCGCGTCGAAGGCCTCGTCGGGCAGCCCTTCAATAGCCGCCAGAATCTCGTCGCGGGCCGCGCAGACCGTCTTCATGGCTTCGACCCGGTCGGGCGGGAACAGCTCCAGGGCGCCCACGTCGTAAAGACCCTCATCCCATCCGGGAAACACTGTTCCGGGAAGCACCGTTCGAAAACACGGCCAGGCGCCGAAGCCTTCGACGCCGTTCGGCGGCCTCCTGCGAGGGGCCGACGGGGGGGGGTTCGCCCGGGAGCGGGGCTGCACCTCAGGGGGCCGCTGAGCCGGCAGCGAGGCGCGACCGGTGCCGCCCGTAGGTGGCGTAGAAGACCAGCCCCAAGGCCAGCCAGGCCGCAAAGCGAATCCACGTCAGGTGGGGTAGTTGCAGCGCCAGGTAGAGGGATGCGACCGCGGTGAGGCCGGGGAGCCAGGGCACCCACGGCACGCGAAACGGCCGCTCCCATTCGGGGTGGACCCGCCGCAGCACGATCACCCCGATGGAGACGATGACGAACGCGGCCAGGGTTCCGATGTTGGCGAGCTCTGCCACGACCTGCACCGGCAGCAACGCCCCGAGCGTCGCGATCCCAATGCCTGTCAGCGACAACGCCCAGCGAGGCGTCTGGTTACGTCCCGTGGCGGCGAACAGCTGCGGGAGCAGGCCGTCCCGGGCCATGGCGAAGAAGATCCGGCTCTGGGCGTAAAGGTTGACGATCAGCACGCTGGTGAGACCCGCCAGGGCCCCCACGGCGACGAGACCCCCGGCCCAGCGGAGCCCGAGGCGCAGCAGCGCCGACGCGATGGGGGAGGGCACGTCGAGTTCGGTGTACGGTACGATCCCGGTCAGGACAGCCGCCACGGCCACGTACAGCAGGCTCGACAGCCCCAGCGAGCCGAGAATGCCACGCGCCAGGTCCCGCTGTGGGCGCCTCACCTCTTCGGCCGCGGTCGATACCGCATCAAAGCCGATGTAGGCAAAGAAAATCAGCCCTGCCCCCCGCAGCACGCCCTCCGGCCCGAAGGGCAGGAACGGCCGCCAGTTGGAGGGGTCGACTCGCGGGATGCCCACCGCCAGGAAGACGGCCAGCACCAGGAGCTTGGTAGCCACGGCTGCGTGCGTGGCTTCGGCTCCTTCGCGGGTGCCGCGGATCAGAAGGGCCGTCAACCCTGCCACGACGGCCACGGCGGGAAGGTTGACCAGGCCGCCTTCGAGCGGCCCGGCGGTCAGCGTGCGAGGAAGCGGCAGCCCCAGGCTCGCAAGCACGTCCGCCAGGTACCCGGACCAGCCGATGGCCACCGCCCCGGCGGCCACGGTGTACTCCAGAATCAGGTCCCAGCCGATGATCCAGGCGGCGAGTTCGCCGAGGGCAGCGTACGCGTACGTGTAAGCGCTGCCCGCCACGGGAACCATGGCGGCCAGTTCCGCGTAGACAATGGCGGCCATGGCGCTGACAACCCCCGCCAGAACGAAGGAGAGGACGACGCCCGGGCCGGCAAACCGGGCAGCCACCACGCCCGTGAGCACGAAAATGCCGGTCCCGATGATGGCCCCGACGCCGAAAACGGTCAGGTCGAGGGCCGTCAACTGGCGCCGGAGCCGGCGGCCCGCGTGGCGGGAGAGTTCCAGCATCTGCGCCCGGGACTTGGTGCGGAAAAGCTCCCGCATCCAGCCCGGCAGCGTCAACGGCCCTGCTGCCAACCGCGTCCCCCTTGAGGCCGTCAGTGGTATCGCGTCTAAAGCCTGCTCAAAAGGGCGGGGCGCGTATGTGGTGCCGGGGCGGGGATAGCGCGGACCCACTGACGCCGGCCGGTCCGGCGGGGCGCATTCGGTGCCTGGCGCGCGGGGTGCCTTGACGGGAAGCAGGGATTGGCGGTAGCATGGGGCCGTCGAAGAAGCTCAGGTTGCTGAGCGAGGGAAAGCGCGCCTAGGGTTCCGCAGGCAGCGGCCGCCGGTCTAACCACGCCCACGGGCGGTAGCTCGGTAAAGCGGGTCGATTGCCTGGCCAGGTCCAAGCGGCGCGGGCGCCCGACAGGGTGCTACACCGGTGGGACAAAAGCCCAGGTGGGTAGGTTTCACCTCGCCACGGTGAAACGCCCGCCCGGGCTAGCTTTTTTCGGGGCTCGTGCTGAGGGGCTCCGGGGCGGCCCGGGCGGGGCAGACTGGCGGGGGGAACAGAGTATGCTGCCGCAACCCGAGCGCGCAGCACCAGGTGCGCCTTCACCCGGCCCGGGACCTTACCAGGCC
>JBFMCJ010000287.1 GCA_040754675.1 Bacillota bacterium | reverse complement strand
TCCGGCCCACCCCTTCCCGAGGCTCCGGCCTACGGCCTCCGCCTCGGGAAGCCTCGCGCGATCCTCCTGTTGATCACGCGTGCCCGATCGATCCGGAGGAATTTACACCACTACCAGGGACTATAGCGGGATTTCCAGGGGACCGAGTAGCGGTGAGCGACACCCGAATGAGATTGAGCTAGATTGATGTAGATTGGACGAGCTTGACGGTTATTTTACGTAGCCTGCGCTTGCCCGCTCATCAGCCCCCTCCGTGCCTGTAGAGGCCGTCATTGCGGCACCCTTCCGAAATGGTACAGTGGTGCCAGCAAACGGGATCGGGCATCGCTTCCGGGCGCACCGATGCGCCGGGGAGGGGGTGGCTTGAGGTGGAGAAGAAGCCTGCGAAGGAGACCAAGAAGCCGGCTCCGGAGAAGAAGGCGAAGTAACGCAGGCGGGTCGCACAACGGTGGCGTAGAGCGAGTGGAAGGCGCCCGGGTGTCAGCCGGGCGCCTTTTGGCTCCACCCGGGCGGAGCTTACCAGCCCCGGCCCGGCCCCATCAGGCCGTAACCGCGCCCCATGCCGCGGCCCATGTGGCCGTACCCTCCAGCGCCGTAGCCAACGCACCCGCCACGGCCGAAGCCGGCGCCCCGGCCCCCGAACCCGCCGAACCCGAGGGTCCCGAGGTTGGCCCGCTGTTCGTCCGTGAGCACGCCGCGCACGTCGAGCTGGGCCTGGATGTGGATCTGCGCAAGCTGGCCCTCCAGCTCGTTGATCCGGGCGACGAGCTCCTTCACCTTGGCGGGGTCCGGCGCGGACGAGCGCAGGGCCAGAGCCAGCTCCTGGCGTTTGGCGAACAGCTCGCTGCGGATGGGAAGCGCCTGCTCGTCGGCCTTCTGCTGGATGTCGTTGATCTTGGCGATCTGCTCGTCGGTAAGGCCCAGCGCCTGCCACCCGTAGCCAACCGCCGGCGCCTGCCATGTCTGCGCGGCCGGGCCGGCTGCGCGCCGCGGCGGTGCAGCCAGCACCGTGGCGGACGCGGCCGCCACGGCCAGCCCCACCGCTACGGCCAGCGCAGCCCGCTTCAGCTGCCGCCGCTTCGACCAAACAACCGCGTGCATCCTCTCCATCTCCCCCTCGCAAACACGTCCCGGGGGATTCCCCGGGGGCCGGCGCGCCTTGCGTCGCCGGTTCCGGGTCTTACTCTGCCACAGGCCTTGGGAGAAGGCGTGAAGGGATTATGAAGAAGTGGCGTAGAGCGGTCCCGGTCTGTCGATCAGGAAGGCCAGGCCGCCCCTTCGAGCAGGCGCACCCGCACCGGGGCACCGGCCGGAAGCTCCTCCACCTCCGGGGGGATGGCAACTAGGGCCATGGCGTCCGCCAGGGAACGAACCGACGCAGACGACTGGCGGCCCAGCGCTTCGGCCACGAGCCTCCCCCGGTCGTCGGTCGTCACCCGGGCGCGCAGCCACCGCATGCGGCCGGGAGCCATCCTGACCGGGGCCGCAAGGTACCCCTCCACCTCCGGGGCCCGCCACGCCTGCCCCGTCCACCGTGCGAGCAGAGGCCGGACGAAGAGTTCGGCTGCCACGAAGGCACCCCCGGGCGTTCCCGGCAGCCCGAAGACAGGCCTGCCGTTCCACGTGCCGAATGCCACCGGCCGCCCGGGCCGGATCGCCACACGGTGCAGGTGCCAGCGCACACCCAGGCGTTCGAGGACCGGCCGCACCAGGTCTCTCAAGCCCACGCTCATGCCGCCGGTGACCACCAGCCCGTCCGCCACGTCCGCCGCGCTCTGGACCCGGCCGGCGAGCTCTTCCTCGCTGTCGGGGGCGATGCCGGCAAGTAGAGGCGCCGCGCCCCAGGCCCGCAACTGGGCCGCGACGCTGTAAGCGTTGCTGTTGCGGACCTGGCCCTGCTCGAGGCGAGCCTCCCGCACCTCCACCACTTCGTCGCCCGTTGCGAGCACGGCCATCACCGGGCGCCGCTTCACCCTGACGCGAGTTCTGCCCAGACTGGCGAGAAGGCCAACGGGTCCCGCCCACAGCCGGACGCCTGGCTGCAGCACGGCCTCTCCTGGCTGCGTGTCCTCACCCGCAGGAAACGTGTAGCTCCCGGGTTCGACGGCCCTCTCCACCGCGATGCGCCGATCCCCGGCCTCGCGCACCACTTCCTGCGGCACCACGGCGTCGCTGCCCGCTGGAAGCACAACGCCCGTCATCACGCGGCAGCACTGGCGCGGCCCGAGTTCGACGCCGCGCGACGTGCCCGCGACCAGCGTCTCGACCACTTCCAGAAACACGGGCGACGACGAACTGGCTCCCGCCACGTCGGCGCACCGGACCGCGTAACCATCCATGGCAGCCCGGGCCGCGGGGGGCCACGCCTCGTGTGCCACCACCGCCTCGGCCAGGACCCGGCCGGCCGCCTCCTCCAGGGCCACCTCCTCGTCAGCAAGGGGAGCGAGCCGGCCTGCTGCGTCCAGTACCAGATCCAGGGCCTGCTCGTAAGGAACGAGCCCCCAAAGCCCTACCTCACCGGCCGCCGGACCGCCCCGGCTCATGCGGGCCTGCCCCCATCTCCTCGCGCATCCACCGCAGGTACGGGTCATGAACGCGCTCCACGGGGACGGCGGAGATGGCCGGCACCGTGTAGCTGTGCAGCGACTTCACGGTCTGTTCCAGGGCGGGAAGGGCCGGCTCCAGGGTCTTGACCAGGAGCAGCGCCTCCGAGTCTTCGACGAGCTCGCCCTGCCACCAGTAGCAGGAAGCGATGCGCGGCACCACGTTGGCGCACGCCGCAAGCCGCCGCTCTACCAGCGCGCGGCCGATGCGGCGGGCCTCTTGCTCGTCGCGGGCCGTGATGTAAACCAGATAGGCCGCTGCCATGCCGCCACCTCACCTCGAGACGCCCCGGCCGACGGGCCCGGCATCCAGCCAGCGCCGCAGGCCGAAGCCCGCTACGCCGGCGCCCGCGGGCGCACCAGCCGCTGGATGTATTCTACAATGGCGGCGAGGTCCGCTCCGGGGCCGAAGACGCGCCGGACTCCCTGGTTCACCAGGAACGCCGCGTCCTCGTCCGGAATGGTTCCCCCGACCACGACCGGGATGTCTCCGGCGCCTCGCTCCCGTAGCGCTTTGAGCACCTCGGGGACCAGCGCGTTATGGGCCCCCGAGAGGATGCTGATGGCCACCACGTCGACGTCCTCGTCCACCGCGGTCTGCGCCACCTCCTGCGGGGTGCGGAAGAGGCCCGAGTAGATGACCTCCATGCCTGCGTCCCGCAGGGCCCTGGCGATCACCTTCACGCCGCGGTCGTGACCGTCCAGCCCGACCTTTGCCGCCAGCACCCGGATGGGGGCTGAGTGCTCCATGACAGGCTCACACCACCGCTTCCTCGACGTAGACGCCGTAGACGCTCTTGAGAGCATCCACCATCTCGCCCAGCGTGGCGTAGGCGCGCACCGCCTCGATGAGGTAGGGCATCACGTTCTCCTCCCGTTCGGCGGCGCGGGCGAGGTCTCTCAGGGCGGCCTGGACCCGGGCGTTGTCCCGGCTCCTGCGCAGTTCCTGGACCCGCTGGCCCTGGCGCCTCTCCAGTTCCGGGTCGATGCGCAGGATGGGGACGGGTTTCTCTTCCGAGGCCGGGATGGCGTAGCGGTTCACGCCCACGATGACCCGCTTGCCGCTCGAGACCTCCTGCTGGAAGCGGTAGGAGGCCTCGGCGATCTCCCGCTGCATGAACCCCCGGCGGATGGCCGCGATGACCCCGCCCATCTGCTCGATGCGTTCGATGTACGCCATCGCCTGCCGCTCCGTCTCGCTGGTGAGCGCCTCCACGAAGTACGAGCCGCCCAGCGGGTCGACCACGCTGGCCACGCCGCTCTCCTCGGCGATCACCTGCTGCGTGCGCAGGGCAAGCCTCGCCGCCTCGGCCGTGGGCAGCGCCAGCGCTTCGTCCAGCGCATTGGTGTGAAGGGACTGCGTTCCGCCCAGCACGGCCGCCAGCGCCTGCAGCGTCACCCGCACCACGTTCACCTCGGGTTGCTGGGCCGTCAGCGAGCAGCCCGCCGTCTGCGTGTGGAAGCGCAGCATCCACGAGCGGGGGTTCTGCGCCTTGAAGCGCTCCCGCATGAACCGTGCCCACATCCGCCGCGCCGCGCGGAACTTGGCGATCTCCTCGAAGAAGTCGCTGTGGCTGTTGAAGAAAAACGAGAGCCTGGGCGCGAAGCTGTCGACGTCGAGCCCTCGGGCGAGGCACGCCTCCACGTACGTGAGCCCATCGGCCAGCGTGAAGGCGAGTTCCTGGACGGCCGTGGCGCCCGCCTCGCGGATGTGGTAGCCGCTGATGGAGACGGTGTTCCACCTGGGCATGTGCCGCGTGGCGAACTCGATGGTGTCCACCACCAGCTTCAGGGACGGCTCCGGCGGAAAGATGAACTCCTTCTGGGCGATGTACTCCTTGAGGATGTCGTTCTGGAGCGTGCCCGAAAGCCTTTCCATCGGCACGCCCTGCTTCTCGCCGACCACGATGTACATGGCCATCAGGATGGCGGCAGGGCCGTTGATGGTCATGGAGGTGCTCACTTCGCCCAGGGGGATGCCGTCGAACAGCCGCTCCATATCGGCCAGGCTGTCGACCGCCACGCCCTCCCGCCCCACCTCGCCCCGCGCTCTGGGGTGGTCGGAGTCGTACCCGAGCAGGGTCGGCAGGTCGAACGCCACTGAAAGCCCCGTCTGGCCGTTTTGAAGCAGGTAGTGGAAGCGAGCGTTGGTCTGCTCGGCCGTGCCGTAGCCGGCGAACTGCCGCATGGTCCACAGCCGGCCGCGGTACATGGTCTCGTGGATGCCCCTCGTAAACGGGTACTCCCCCGGGTCGCCCAGGTCTCGATGGTAGTCCAGATCACCCACGTCCTCGGGCCTATAAACCCTTTTCAGAGGAAGCCACGAAAGGGTGGTGAACGCCTCGGCCCGCTCCTCCACCGTGCGCGCCCGCCGGTCCTCCATGAAAGCGTCAGCCCCTCCCCGCTGCCAGGTCCGCACTGCAGCCAGCGCGTCAGTACGCCCAGGCCCTATCCCGCACCTGCTTGTTCGCGGTTATAGTTCTTCTCGTTTGTAGCATACACCCGTGCGGCCCCCGCGGCCTCCGCTCCCGGGCGCTCCG
>JBFMCJ010000286.1 GCA_040754675.1 Bacillota bacterium | reverse complement strand
CCGCGCGGTCGCTCGAGCAGCTCTCCCCGGGCGCCCGGGCCGACCTGGAGGCGTACGCGGCGGGTGTCAACGCGTTCCTGGAGATGGCGGAACAGAGCGGCACCCTGCCCGCCGAGTACGGGGTGCTGGAGCTGACCCGAGTTCGTCGCTGGAAGCCGGTGGACTCCATTTCCATCCTCAAGCTCGTGGGGTTCTCGCTCTCGTTCGACCTCGATGCCGCGTACGCAAACATCGCCCAGGCGTACGCGAGCGCTCTTGGCCCCGAACGGGGATGGGCGGCGTTCACCGACCTGTGGCGCCTGGCCCCTGCCGACCCTGCATCCGTCGTGCCCGACGCGGTCGGCTACAGGCCCTCGGGAGTGAGGCCAGCAGCCGGCGGGGGGACGGGGAGAGAAGGCGCGGCGAGCGCGGGCTCCGGGGCGCCGCCCCCCGGTCAACTGGTTCAAGCGTGGCTCGCCGACCTTGCGGCCCTGCCCGCCCTGGCGGGCATGCAGGGGCCTTCCGGCAGGTGGTTCGGCAGCAACTGGTTCCTGTTGGGGCCAAGCCTCTCCACCAGCGGGTACCCGATCCTGGCCAACGACCCGCACCTGTCGCTGACCGTTCCACCGATCTGGTACCAGCAGCACCTGGTGGTCGAGCCAGTGCCCGGCGGAGAGCGCACCATCAACGTCTGGGGCGTCGCCTTCCCCGGCGTGCCGTGGGTCATCCTCGGCCACAACGAACGCATCGCCTGGGGCGCCACCACCAACCCGGCCGACCAGGCCGACACGTACCTGGAGCGGCTCGTCCAGCGGGACGGCCGGTACTACACCGAGTTCGAGGGGCAGCTGGAGGAGGTGCGGGTGCTGGCGCAGCAGTTCCGGGTAAACCAGGTCGGCGACGGCGTGCTGGACAACCTGGCGGCCGCCCCGGCGGATCGCGTTCCCCGCGCGGTGCTGGAGGTGCCGCGCCACGGCCCCATCGTGCGCATGGACCTCGGGCGGGGCGAGGCGCTGAGCGTGCAGTGGACGGGTGCCTACGCGACGCCCGACGGAGAGACGTTTTACCTGTGGAACCGCGCGCGCAGCCTGGATGACTTCGTTGCGGGCCTGCGCTACATGGATTTCGCCTCCCAGAACTGGGCTTTCGCCGACGTCTCCGGCAACATCGCCTACTTTGCCGGTGCCGAACTCCCGCTGCGGCGTGACCTGGAAGGCGGCAGCGTCGACGGCGGGCCGGCCTGGGCTCCCTATCTCGTTCGCGATGGCACGGGCCTGCGGCGTCACGACTGGATCCCCTGGCCGGCGAACCGGCCGCTTCCACCGGGGCACGGGCTTCCGTTCGAGGTGCTGCCGGAGTCTGAAATGCCTCACGTGGTCAACCCGGCGGGCGGTTTCATCGTCTCCGCCAACAACGACCCCATTGGCACGACGCTGGACGGGGATCCGTTCAACGACCGCAGGGCGAGCGGGGGCATCTATTACCTGGGGCCGGCCTACAGCATCGGCTTCCGGGCAGGCCGCATCACGCAGCTGATCCGGGAACGGGCACGGCGCGCCGGGAAGCTCTCTGTCGCCGACACGATGGCCATCCAAAGCGACGTGGTAGAACTCTCTGCGCTGCGGCTCCTGCCGTTTTTGCTGGGGGCGTGGGACCGGGCGCAAGCCACCGCGGGAGCCGGGGACGCTCTGGCCAGGTTCCGAACGCGTGAACTGGCCGAGGCGGTGGATTACCTGAAAGGGTGGGACGGATCGACCCCGACCGGCCTGGATCAGGGCTGGGATGCCAACGATACGGCGCCGCCGGGCGAGCCGCCGGGCCTGGGCGCGCCCGACCGGCAGGAGATCCGCTCAAGCGTCGCCGCCACCATCGCGAACGTGTGGGTGGGGCAGCTCATCCGCAACACCGTGGACGCGGCCATCGCCCGGGTGTCGCCCGAGTTGCCGCGCCCCGACGGGTCGATGGCGGTTCGGGTGCTTCTCCACCACCTGGAGAACTTCGACCGGACGCAGGGCGTGGGGGGTTCAGGGCTGAGCTTCTTCGATCTCCCGGGAGTCGAGCTGCCGGCGGCCGTGGAGCGGGACATCCTGCTGCTCACGAGCCTGGAGGACGCGCTGCGGCTTCTGACGGGCCCTCTGGCAAGTGCCTTCGGCGCCGTGCGCTCCCTCGAGGACCTGCGCTGGGGCGCGCTCCACCGCCTCGTGCTGACCGACCTGCTGGGCCGTCCCGCTACGGCAGCCGTTCCGCCGGGTGACGGCATCCCTGTGGACGGGGGGTTCGAGGTGGTGGATGCGTCGAGCTTTGACCCCAGGGCGGCGACGCCGCCTGCGTTCCGGTTCAGCGGCGGGCCATCGGTGCGGTTCATCGTCGAACTGCGCCCGGGGGCGGTTGAGGCGTATGCGTCGCTACCGGGTTCCCAGCAGGCGGCTGGCCCCACGAACCCGGCTGCCAACCTGCTGCCCACGTGGCTTGCGAATGATTACTATCGTGTGCCTTTCGCCGACCGGGACGTGGATGCGGCCGCGGTTTCCCGGCTGCAGATGCTGCCGGCCGGGCAGCCGTAAGGCCGGAAGGGCTGAAAAAGAGCGGTGGGCTCCGGTCAGCCGGAGCCCACCATCCTGCCTTGCGCACGGGGGGCTTGCCGCACGCGCAACGCAAGCTTTTTGGGCTAAAATGCCCCTAAAAGAGCCGCCACGCAACCGATGCAAAGCCCCGCGGCTGCGACGGCAACACCAACGAACGCAACCGATATGGCCGCAGCGATCGCAACACAAATCGCACCGCACGCCCGGCGCCTGACTTGCTCGTTGACCATCGTCGCATCGCCCCCCGCCAATGCGAGCATAGCGCCGGGGCCTTGCCAGACGGTTGCACGGGGCTTGCAAAATCCTTGCGCGTCCCGCGGCGGATGCACGGGGCGCCAGCGGAGGCGAACCTCTTGGCAAGAGCCTCCATGAGATGGGCCACCCTGCTTCTCGCCGGGTGGATTCTGGGGGCCCGGGCGCTGCTTCAAGTCCCCTTCGCCCTTGCCGGTGCGGCCGCCGGCACCGGCGAAGCCCCGGCGGACCCCCAGGCGGTGGTGCGGGCAGCCTGGCAAATCGTCTCCGAGCAGTACTTTGACGAGAAGTTTGGCGGAGTTTCGTGGGATCAGGCGCTGCTCGGCCGCTACCTGAAGGAGGCCGCCGCCCCTGGCGCGGACGGCTACGCCGTCGCCTCCCGGATGGTGGCCGAGTTGAAGGATCCGGGCACGTTCATCATCGACCCGGCGACCCGGCGCCAGTTGGAGCAGCAGGGCGTCCGGATCAACGTGGTGGGCATCGGCGTGCTGCTCATCGAAGGCCCCGAGGGCTATCCGGTCATCGGGCAGGTGCTGCCGGGCGGAGCGGCGGCCGACGCCCGGCTTCCACGGGGGCTCCTGATCACAGCCGTGGACGGGTGGGCCACCAAGGACCAACCCCTCGACCAGGTTGCCTCGCGCGTCCGGGGAGAGGCCGGCACCCGCGTCCGTCTGGATCTGGAGCGCCCGGGAGGCGGTCGCCGGCAGGTGGAGCTCACCCGCCGCCCGGTCAGCGTCGAGCCGAAGATCGAAAGCCGCACGCTGCCGGACAACATCGGGTACATTTACCTGCCGCACTTTGGAACCGGCATGGAAACTGCCTTTTTGGGCGAGCTTCGCAAGCTGTACCGCACCCGGGCGCTCATCCTGGACCTGCGGTTCAGCCAGGGGGCCGGTTCACTGGAGACGCTCTCGCACATCGCAGGCCTTCTCACGAACCAGTGGCTCGGCATCCTCGTGTTCCGCCAGGGGGTGGTCGCGCTACCTGCGCAGAAGGCCGAAAGCTCGGATAACCCGCTCATTCCGGCGCCCACCTCCATCGACTTCTACGACAAGCCGGTGGCGGTGCTGGTGGATGGGGGAACGACCTTCGCCGTGCTGGCGTTCGCCCTGCGCGCCAATGGCCGGGCCGTGGTCGTCGGCCGGCCCACCCCTGCACGGGCGGGCGATCAACAGGCCTACTTCGAACTTCCCGGCGGGGGGTTGATCGGGGTGACGGCCGCCCGGTTCCACTCAGCTGCCGGTCGCCCGCTCGTCGGGCCGGTCGTCCCCGACATCACCGTCCCCATCGACCGGGAGTTCCTGAAGGCCTGGGAGAGCGGTTCGGACCTGGACATCCAGCGAGCCATCGAGTTGCTGCGCCGGCGCGGCGCCATCTGATGCCGCACCCGCCTGCGCCGCTGCGGCGACGGAGGCTTCCTCCCGCGGGGGAAGGACGCTCCCGTCGGGCGCAAGGCGCCCTGCGTCAAACAGGCCAGCCAGTTCCTGAATCTCGCTGCCGGTGAGTTCGTTGGATTCGAGCAGCTTCCGGGCAATCGCGTGTACCAGCGGCGCCTGGGTGCGCAGGAATTCGCTGACCTTCGCCTTTTCGCGGTCCAGGAGCCGGTTGATGCGGGACTTGAGTTCGTCGTCGGGCGCTCCTGCCGGGCTCAAAGCCTGGTATGAGTACAGCGTGCCGTCCATGCCGAATGAACCGATGTAGGCCCCCGCAAGGCGCGTCGCCGCCTCCAGGTCGCCGACGGCCCCCGACAGGCGGGTGCCGAGGAAGAGTTCTTCGGCGGCCCTGGAGGCCAGACTCACCTGGATGCGTGCCAGGATCTCCTCCTGGCTTTGGGTGAGGCGTTCGACAACGGGGCGGGTCGCCGAGAAGCCCAGCGCCTGCCCGTGACGGACGATGGTCGTCTTGACGACCCGTTCGTGGGGCAACAGCCGCAGCTGGGCGACCGCGTGCCCGGCCTCGTGGTACGCCAGGCGGCGGCGCTCCTCGGGGAGCATGGACCGGAGCGGCTGCTTGAGGCCCATCTCGTGGACCTCTCGTGCGTAGGTGATGTCCTCGTACGTGATGTAGCTGCGCCCGTCGAAGTGGGCCTTGATCACGGCCTCGTTGATGACGTGCTTCACCTTGGCCGGGGTGTAGCCGACCATGTCGGCGGAAAGCTCGTCGAGCTGCTTGTCGAGCGATGGGTCATGGGCCACCTTGCCCAGGTAGTAGGCGATGACCTCTTTGCGGCCCTCGAAGTCGGGCGCCTGCACCACGATCTGCCGGTCGAAGCGGCCGGGGCGCAGGAGGGCCGGGTCGAGCACTTCTGGCACATTGGTTGCAGCCATGGTGAAGACGATTGGCTGTGGGCCTGGCTTGGGGCGGAAGCCGAGCCAGCGAAGGAACCTCGCC